>NZ_NCUI01000021.1:0-118340 GCF_002096435.1 Streptococcus oralis subsp. oralis | reverse complement strand
TTTAGCCACAATACACCATAGTCCGTACGGGATTCGAACCCGTGTTACCGCCGTGAAAAGGCGGTGTCTTAACCCCTTGACCAACGGACCTTGAGTTTTTCAACTCTTTCTATTATACCTACTTTTTTACCTTTGTCAAGGACTTTTTTCCTCTTTACCGAAATTCTGAAAAGATAGGGGAAAAGAGCCAGTTAAACTGACTCCTTCTATTTATCTTGCCAATTAGTCGCACGTTCCTCTCCCCACCAGTAAGGGATCAATTCGACAACCTTAATTGTTTTTCTTGTTTCGTAGTCCATCATGAACTCTGCTTCTTTATTCTCAGCATTCAATTCTAAGAGAAATTCTCTGCAAGCGCCACAGGGCATACCTGATCCTTCGCCGTAGGGAGGTTTGTCTCGAAAGGCGAGGATTTTCTTAACTTTAGTTTGTCCTGAAAATTGATACATATTGAAGAGAGCTGCTCGTTCTGCACAGAGATGAAAAACGCCACAAGTGCCCTCCATACAAAATCCTGTGAAGATCTGACCATCTTCTGCTTCTACTGCAGCAACAACATGGTTAGCATAAACAAAGTCAGAAACCTAATGGGGATTGTATAAAGTTCGCGCTTCTTCATACATCTTTTCCCAGATATCCATCTGCAGTCCTTTTTATTTAGAAATCTCTTTGAGCATGTTCTCGATATGCTGGATAGATTTTTCACGACCTAATAGGTAAATCGTATCTGGAAGTTCTGGTCCATGCATTTCACCTGAAACGGCAATACGAATCGGCATGAAGAGGTTTTTCCCTTTAATACCTGTTTCTTTTTGAACTGCTTTGATTTGTGGGAAGATGTTTTCTGTTACAAATTCTTCATCTGTCATTGCTTCTAGTTTCGCTTTGAAGGCTTCCAGAACAACCGGAACGGTTTCTCCTGCCATGACCTCGCGCTCAGCGTCTGTCAACTCTGGGAAATCCGAGAAGAAAAGATCTGTCAATGGAACGATTTCATCCACTGATTTCATTTGTGGTTTGTATAGTTCCACCATTTTTTCAGACTTGTCAGTCAAACGCCCTGCTTCTTCTAAGTAAGGTTTAGCCATTTCAAAGATGGTTGTCAAGTCAGCTCTCTTGATGTAGTCATTGCTCATCCAGTCCAGTTTCTTCTGATCAAAGGCAGCTGGTGACTTGCTGAGACGATTTTCATCAAAGAGTTTAATCAATTCCTCACGAGAGAAGATTTCATCTTCGCCACCTGGATTCCAACCAAGAAGGGCGATAAAGTTAAAGACAGCTTCTGGAAGATAGCCTTTCTTACGGTAGTCTTCAATAAATTGAAGGGTATTGGTGTCACGTTTAGACAATTTTTTACCCGTTTCAGAGTTGATGATCAAAGTCATGTGACCGAACTCAGGCGCATCCCAACCAAGAGCTTCATAAACCATGAGTTGTTTTGGTGTATTGGCAATGTGGTCATCTCCACGGATAACATGAGAGATTTGCATATCATGGTCATCGATGACAACAGCAAAGTTGTATGTTGGGTAGCCATCTTTCTTTTGAATCACCCAGTCACCACCGATGTTGCCACCTTCAAACTCGATATCACCTTTGACCATATCATGCCATTTGTAGATACCAGACTCATTGACAGCCAAACGAACAGTTGGGATGATACCAGCCGCTTCACGTTCTGCGATGTAAGCTGCTTTTTCCTCTTCACTCATGCCAAGATATTCATTGATGTAACGTGGTGTTTCACCTGCTGCTTCTTGGCGTTCGCGCTCAGCCGCCAACTCTTCTTCTGTGACGTAAGATTTGTAGGCTTTTCCTTCAGCTAGCAATTGGTCGATGTATTTTTGATAGAGTTCCAAACGCTCTGATTGACGGTAGTTTTCATGAGTTTCTGGGCTTTCATCCCAATCCATACCCAACCAGCGAAGATTTTCAAGCTGAGAACGTTCACCATCCTCAACATGGCGCTTACGGTCTGTATCTTCGATACGAATGATAAAAGTTCCACCATGATGGCGTGCGTAAAGGTAGTTAAACAATGCTGTACGGGCATTTCCGATGTGTAGTAGTCCTGTTGGACTTGGTGCGTAGCGTACGCGGATATCTTTTGACATAGTTTCTCCTATAAAGTCTCTAGGCGTCTGCCTTTTTGCTTTCTATATTATATCACAAGTCTCGCCTGAGTCCAATGTCTACGAATAAAGAGAGTAAAAAGAGTGGGCAAGCCACTCTTTTCTTCTATTATAGACGTGCGTTAAGCTCTTTGCTCAATTCTTCAAATCCAGGTTTTCCAAGAAGGGCAAACATGTTGCGTTTGTAGGCTTCAACACCTGGTTGGTCAAAAGGGTTGATGGCATTCAAGTAACCTGAAAGGGCAATTGCCAATTCGAAGAAGTAGATAGTGTAACCAAGAGTGAAAGCATCTTGCTCTGGAAGAGTCACGTACATGTTTGGCACATCACCGTCAGTGTGGGCAAGAAGAACACCGTCAGTCGCCTTTTTGTTTACAAAGTCAACATCTTTTCCTTGAAGGTAACCAAGTCCATCAAGATCTTCTTCCAAAGTAGGGATAATCACGTTCTTACGTGGTTTGTCAACACGGACAACTGTTTCAAACATGATACGAGTTCCTTCTTGGATAAATTGACCCAATGAGTGCAAGTCTGTTGAGAAGTTAGCTGAAGTTGGGTAGATCCCTTTTTGGTCTTTCCCTTCTGACTCTCCAGCCAATTGTTTCCACCACTCAGAGAAGTATTGAAGGGATGGCTCGTAGTTTACCAAGATTTCAGTAGCGTAGCCTTTACGGTAAAGGATGTTACGAACTGCTGCATATTGGTAAGCTTCGTTTTCAGAGATTTTATCTGAAGTATAGTCTTTACGAGCTGCGTTCGCACCTTCCATAAGGGCTTTGATGTCTGCACCTGACGCAGCGATTGGAAGCAATCCAACTGCTGTCAATACTGAGAAGCGTCCACCGATATCATCTGGAACAACAAATGTTTCCCAACCGTTAGCATCTGCTTCAACCTTAACAGCACCTTTTTGACGGTCAGTTGTTGCGTAGATACGTTTGTTAGCTTCTTCTTGTCCGTATTTCTTAACCAAAAGTTCTTTGAAGACACGGAAAGCGATAGCTGGTTCAGTTGTTGTACCTGATTTAGAAATCACGTTTACTGAGAAGTCTTTGTCAGCTACGTACTCTACCAAGTCAGCAAGGTAAGTAGATGAGATTGAATTTCCAGCGTAAAGGATTTGTGGCGCTTTGCGCTCTTCTTTTGTTTGCAAGTTAGCAAAGTGGTGGTTCAAGAAGTCAATAGCTGCTTTGGCACCAAGGTAAGATCCACCGATACCAATCACAACCAAGACATCGCTATCTGACTTGATTTGCTCAGCAGCTTTCAAGATGCGGTCGAATTCTTCACGGTCGTAGTTTTCAGGAAGGTCCAACCAACCCAAAAAGTCGCTACCAGCACCAGTTCCTTTACGAATCAATTCGTCTGCAGCTGTTACTTGTGCTTGCATGTATTCCACTTCATGTGGGGCAACAAATTTGTCTAAAACTTTTGAATAATCAAATTTAATATGTGACATGATAATCCTCCAAAATTTCTTCTTTTCTATCATAACGCTTACCTTCGATTTTTTCAAGCTTTTTTATTGAATTTGCCCAATTTTTATCAGAATTCAAACGTTTGCGTAAATTTGCTAAAATATAAAAAATCTGAAAGGGCGAATAAAAACGGCTAGAGATTCTAACCGTTACAATTCATTTAATAAATACTCAAATAGTTCTAAATTGCCGTCTTCTTCATTGACCAGAAATTCTGGATGCCACTGCAAGCCGATGATACGATGCTCGTCGATAGACTCAATCGCTTCGATGGTCTGGTCTCTTGGATCAATAGCAGTTACACGGAAATTAGGTGCCAGGTCTTTGATGCTTTGACGATGGACTGAGTTAACCTGACTTTCTTTGCCAAACAACTTAGCCACCACACTCCCTTCTACTGTCTCAATAGTATGAGAGGTCCCAAAAGGCAAGCCTTGCCAGTGACCTTCAATTTCTTGGTAGAGAGTGCCACCAAAAGCAACATTGACCAGCTGAACACCGCGACAGATTGCCATAATTGGTTTATTCTGACGGAGCGCTTCTTTCAGGAGAGCTAGTTCAAACTCATCGCGTACAAGGTTGTAATCATCGCTCTCAATGGTTTTTTTCTCTCCATAAAACTGGGGATGGACATTTTGTCCACCTGTCAAGATGAGTTTGTCAATCATTTCTACATAATCGCGCACAATGGACTCATCCCCTACAGGAATCACTAAAGGGAGACCTCCGACTTGACGAATGCTCTCTGCAAATTTACAGGATACAGATGAGTGGATGTTTTTCCCTTCTGCATCTACAGGACATAGATTTGCAGCAACTCCTACAACCGTTCTAGCCATGATGTGTCTCCTTTCGATTTTCTTGCGACAGTCTTATCTTATCACTCCAACCCTTTCCTGTCTAATATGTTTTTTTAAAGACCGTGATAAGTATTTTTTATGGACAAGAAAAAGCTGCCCAACGAGGACAACTTCTTTTTTATTCGAAGACAAATTGATTGTGATATAGTTCCGAGTAGAAACCGCCGAGTTTGAGCAACTCGTGATGATTTCCACGTTCAATGACCTCCCCATCTTTGAGGACAATAATCTGATCGGCATTGAGGATGGTTTTGAGACGATGGGCAATAACAAAACTGGTTCGTCCTGCTACAACGGCCTCCATGGCATGTTGAATCTTGCTTTCTGTTACGGTATCCACATTGGAAGTCGCTTCATCTAAGATTAGGACTTGGGGATCTGTCATCAAGGTCCGAGCGATGGAAATCAATTGTTTCTGCCCAGTTGAGAAGATGTTTTGCTCATCATCAATAAGGGTATCATACTTGTCAGGCAAGCTTTCAATGTAGTCATGAATATGAGTTGCCTTGGCAGCTGCTTCGACCATTTCCTGACTGGCATCTGGCACACCAAAGCGGATATTGTCTCGGATCGTTCCACTAAACAAGACCGAATCCTGCAGGACAATCCCGACCTTGCTCCGCAAGCTATCCAAGTCGTAGTCACGAATGTCTTTGCCATCAAAGGAAATGCTGCCTGCATCCACATCGTAGAAACGATTGATGAGGTTCATGATGGTCGTTTTCCCTGAACCAGTCGGACCGACAACTGCTATCATCTGCCCCTTAGGAGCTGAAATGCTGACATCTTTCAAAATCGGCTTGTCTGGCACATAAGAGAAATCAATTTGACTGATTTCAACACCTTCTCGCAATTCCGAAAAGGCTGGTGCATTTTGCGGACGAATCTCTTCTTCTGCATCAAACATTTCTTGGATACGATCCGCTCCAGTAAAGGCCAACTGGAGACTCCCCCAACTCGCAGCCACCTGGATAATCGGCTGGTAGTACTGCTGAGAAAATTGGGTAAACATGACAATCAAGCCTAGGGCTGTCGTTGTTTCGATACTTGGATCCTTCAGCAAGACCGCAGAACCTGCAAAAATAACGATGGCCGTATTGACCAAGCTCATCCCATTCATAACTGGAAAGAGGATACCTGAGAACATTCTCCCTTTAAAGGTTGCCTTGCGCACACGCTCATTTTGCTCCACAAAGCCTGCTACGATGTCATCTTGAATTCCTTGTACAATAACAGCTTTCTGTCCAGAAATACTCTCATCCATGTAGGCATTGAGTTTTCCAACCTCTTTTTGTTGGAGATTGGTGTACTTGCGGGCCATTTTCACGATGAAAACCAGCATGAGAAAGGCCACTGGGGTGCTGGCTACTGTTATTAGGGCTAGCGTCACATTTCTTGAAAACATGACAAAAATCAAACCGATGTAAAGAGCAATATTGCTCATGACCTGAACCAGGCTTTCATTGAAGGCCTGAAGGATGTTGTCCAAGTCACTCGTGAAGCGAGAAAGGATATCGCCATCCTGATGGCGGTCAAAGAAAGAAACCGTCAAACGAGAGAGTTTGCCAAAAAGGCCCTTACGCATCTCATTTGTCGACTCAGCAATCACACGGGTCATCAAGGTCATGTAAATCAAACTGGATACCACTAAGGCGAGAACAACCAGAGCTAGATTCAGCATCAGAGCTGATAAACTCTGCCAGGCTAGGTCGGAAGTTCCATTTTGATAAGCCAGAACTAGGTTAGCAAGCTCCGTTACTGCTTGACCTGAAAAAACGGGAAAGAGGGCTTGGGCAATTGTCGCAATCGCAACCATCAGAATCACAATGACAAAGGAGAGCTTGTAGACTTTAAAATAATTCCAGAAAAATCGAACTGTTTTCATTTTATTCCTCCTTTCCCTTTTGTGTTTCGTAGATTTCACGGTAGACGGCATTGCTAGCTACCAAGTCCGCATGCCTTCCTTCTCCAATCAATCGCCCTTGATCCAAGACCAAAATCTTGTCTGCATGGACGACTGAGCTAATCTTTTGAGCGATGATAATGGTTGTCGTCCCTTTCAGATCTTTGTTCAAAGCCTCCTGTACGAGTCTTTCTGACTTGGCATCTAGGGCCGAAGTCGAATCGTCAAAAATCAGGATACGGGGATTGCTGACAATCCCACGGGCAATGGACATCCGTTGCTTTTGTCCACCAGAAAAATTGGTGCCACGTTCTTCGACCTGACTATCAAATTTGTTTTCCATGCGCCCGATAAATTCACTGGCTTGAGCAATCCGTGCTGCACGTTCCATTTCTGACACGCTGGCATTGCCTTTTCCTTGGCGAAGATTATCTGCAATGGTCCCGCTAAAGAGAATAGCACGTTGCAAGACAATGGAAACTGTTTTACGTAAGGTTCCCTCGCTAACGTCTCGAATATCCTTGCCACCAATCTTGATAGATCCCTCCTGTGGATCAAAAAGTCGTGGAATTAACTGAGCTAGGGTGGACTTCCCTGCTCCAGTCGCCCCAACCACACCAACCATCTGACCAGGCGCAATATCAAAGGTTACATTCTTCAGCATAGGCTCATCGTCATTAGGATAGGTGAAGGTCACATTTTCAAAAGAGAGACTTCCTTCTAACTCTTCATCTGGGAGATCTTTAAAGGTCATCGCTGGCTCGGTATCTAGAATTTCGCGAATACGACGCAAGGAAATCATGGCACGGCTGACAGAATTTCCTAAAAATCCAACCATGATGATGGTAAAGATAATCTGGCTGAGATAGTTGATAAAGGAAGCAATCGAGCCCACAACAGATGGATCTGACTGAGCCATGCCTGCCACCAACCAGATAGAGAGAAAGACCGCTCCATAGCCTACTAGCATCATAACAGGTTCTATAACTGAGAAGGCATAACCGATATAAAGATTTTGTCCGAGAAGTTCATCTGAAACCTCGGTAAATTTGTCAAATTGTGCTTTTTCTTGTACAAAGGATTTGACCACGCGCACACCACGTAAATTTTCCTTGGCGATAGCATTAATCCGTTCAAGAAGGGTTTGAAACTTAGCAAATCGTGGCCCCATCATCCCCATCATGATGGCTGTTAGTGCAAAGATTAGGAGCACCATGAGGACAATCACCCACCAAAGTGACGGGAGAGTGTGAACCGCCAAGACAAAGGAACCGATAAAGAGAAGAGGGAGGCGGAAAAGAATTTGAAAAGCCATCATCACCACGTTCTGAATTTGGTTAATATCATTGGTCATACGGACGACAAGGTTACCCGCATTAAACTGCTCGATATTGGCATAAGAAAAAGTCTGGATCTTGCGAAAAGCGTCTTCACGAAGGTCCGAAGACACTCCTTGAGCAATATAGGCTGCAAGCGTTACATTGACCCCACCTGCCACCAGACCGACTAGGGCTACTCCTATCAGCCAAACGCCAATACTATAAATAGCCTCATTTTGACCAGCCAACAAAGCCTCTAACACCTCTTGCAAATAGCGTGGTTGCAAGAGCGAGCTCGCAACCATCAAGCCTGTCATCATCAGGGATGCCAAGGCCTGCCATTTATAGGTTTTTATTTTTTTAATGAGCATATTTCCTCCTAATAAAATAGATAAAGGGAGCGACATCCTGCGTCAGCTCCTTCTCATTCGTTCATATTGATGCTATTCTAGCAAAAAAGAGGCATCTTGTCAAAGAAGTCTCCTTATTATAAATTAGTGCGCTTTCATCTACAGGTGATGCATGAAAAGGCTTTTTATGGTAAAATGAAAGGAAGAACTCTTACAAGGAGGAAAAGATGAAGAAACAAACCATCGCTGTCTTGGGTCCTGGTTCTTGGGGAACTGCCCTTTCGCAGGTCCTAAACGACAATGGACACGAAGTTCGAATTTGGGGAAATATTTCTGACCAAATTGATGAAATCAATAACCAGCATACAAACAAACGCTATTTCAAAGATATCCTACTCGACGAAAAGATCAAAGCTTATCATGACTTGGAAGAAACACTAAAGGATGTGGATGCTGTTTTATTTGTAGTCCCAACAAAAGTAACGAGACTGGTTGCCCAACAAGTAGCAAAGGTGCTCGATCACAAGGTTGTCATCATGCATGCCTCCAAAGGATTGGAACCAGATAGCCACAAACGCCTATCGACTATTCTTGAAGAGGAAATTCCAGTCGATCTCCGTAGTGAAGTCGTCGTTGTTTCAGGACCTAGCCACGCTGAGGAAACTATTGTGCGGGATATTACCTTGATCACTGCAGCGTCTAAAGACCTTGAAACGGCCCAGTACGTCCAAAATCTCTTTAGCAATCACTACTTCCGTCTCTATACTAATACGGATGTTATCGGGGTTGAAACCGCTGGTGCCCTCAAAAACATCATCGCAGTTGGCGCTGGGGCATTACATGGTCTAGGATTTGGCGACAACGCCAAGGCAGCTATCATTGCCCGTGGCTTAGCTGAAATCACCCGTCTAGGGGTCGCTCTTGGAGCTAATCCTCTGACTTATAGCGGTCTTTCTGGAGTTGGTGACTTGATCGTAACGGGGACATCTGTCCACTCTCGTAACTGGAGAGCCGGTGACGCTCTAGGTCGTGGAGAATCCCTCGCAGACATCGAAGCAAACATGGGCATGGTCATCGAAGGCATTTCAACAACTCGAGCAGCTTACGAGCTGGCTCAGGAATTGGGTGTCTACATGCCAATCACACAGGCTATTTACCGAGTCATCTACGAAGGTGTCAATATCAAAGAAGCAATCACTGACATCATGAGCAATGAATTTAAAGCAGAAAACGAATGGTCGTAGACCCTTATAGAAAGGAACATCATGAAACAAAAAGTCAGAAAAGCAGTCATCCCAGCCGCTGGATTGGGAACTCGCTTCCTCCCAGCAACTAAGGCCTTGGCCAAGGAAATGTTGCCAATCGTAGACAAGCCAACTATCCAGTTTATCGTTGAAGAAGCCCTCAAGTCTGGAATCGAAGATATCTTGGTTGTTACAGGTAAGTCAAAACGCTCCATCGAGGACCACTTCGACTCAAACTTTGAATTGGAATACAACCTCAAAGAAAAAGGGAAAATAGATCTTTTGAAGCTAGTTGATGAAACAACTGGCATGCGCCTGCATTTTATCCGCCAAACGCATCCACGTGGTCTCGGCGATGCTGTTTTGCAAGCCAAGGCTTTCGTTGGAAATGAACCTTTTGTCGTTATGCTTGGTGATGACTTGATGGATATCACGGACGAAAAGGCTGTTCCACTTACCAAACAACTCATGGATGACTACGAGCGTACCCACGCGTCTACTATCGCTGTTATGCCAGTCCCTCACGACGAAGTCTCTGCTTACGGGGTTATTGCTCCACAAGGCGAAGGAAAAGACGGCCTTTATAGCGTTGAAACCTTCGTTGAAAAACCTGCGCCAGAGGATGCTCCTAGCGACCTTGCTATCATCGGGCGCTACCTCCTCACTCCTGAAATTTTCCAAATCCTCGAAAACCAAGCTCCAGGTGCAGGAAATGAAATTCAGCTGACAGATGCAATCGACACCCTCAATAAAACACAACGTGTATTTGCTCGTGAGTTCAAAGGGGCTCGTTACGATGTCGGAGACAAGTTTGGCTTTATGAAAACATCCATCGACTATGCTCTCAAACACCCACAAGTCAAGGACGACTTGAAAGACTACCTCATCCAACTTGGGAAAGAGTTAGCTGAGGGGGAATAGAAGAAAAACAAAGCTCTTAAATAAGGGCTTTGTTTTTTTGTTGAAGCTTGCAATAAAAAAGCCATCTTTGCAGATGACTTATTAGCAACCGAATCGGTGCTCGCTTTTAACTATTCCCCCTACACATAGCTCATTCCCTTATAGCAAAGGAAAATGGCTAGTGCGATAAAAAGTACAATTGCTCCGATTCGCTGGCTAGTACTGTACATCCTTCTCTCCCATTTGACTGGGAAGATGACTGCTAGAAAGGCACCGCCTACTGCACCTCCGATATGCCCAGCTAGGCTGATTCCTGGAATCAGAATACTTCCAATGATATTTATCACGAAAAGCGTCAGGTAGGATTGCCCCAACTGCTGAATATAGGGGTTGCGAGTTGCGTAACGCAGGACGATAATCGCAGCAAATAGTCCGTAAAGAGAAGTGGAGGCCCCTGCTGCTACAACTTTCGGTGTAAAAGCAAAAACAAAGAGGTTACCCATCATTCCTGATAGGAGATAGAGAAAGAAAAATTGCTTAGAACCGAAAATCTCCTCCACCTGTCGTCCAAGAAAGTAGAGCGAAATCATATTGACAATAAAATGCTCCCATCCGATATGCACAAATATAGCCGAAAAAAGGCGCCAAATCTGCTCAGGGAACAGGCGAATGATCGGTCCATACATGGCTCCAAACTGAAGCAAGGTATCTGCTCGTTCAAAATTTAAACCTGTAAGAAGCAACATCAAGAGAAATACCAATGCTGTCACTAGGAGGAAGAAGCTAGTCACAGGATAACGTTTATCAAAGATTTCCTTCATCTATTAGCACCTCCTGAACGGGAATATCATGGTTTTCCGAGTTAAACTCCTGAACTTGACAAGGATAGATTGTACTCATGGTATGCCCAGCAAAATGTTCTAGATAGCGGTCGTAGTATCCTCCACCATATCCAATCCGATAGCCCTCTGTTGTAAAAGCTAAGCCCGGAACATGGATTAAATCAATCTGAGACGGATCCACAACTTCCAAGTCTCCTTGCGGTTCCAGTAAACCAAAGGAAGTTTTTACCAACTGCTGCGGATCATAGACCACAAACTCCATGCGCCCCTTGGGATAGGTTTTGGGTATCAAAACCTTCTTGCCGTCCTTCAGCGCCTGCTCAATCAGTTCTTGCGTTTGAAATTCATGCGGAAAGGAGAGATAAGTTGCGATGGTCTTAGCTTTTTGGTAAAAAGGGTGTTGTAAGAAACGCTCAGTTAAAGCTCGATCCATAGCCTGTTTTTGCTCCTGAGATAAAGCCTTCATTTCGTGTAAGACTTGTTTACGTAGTTCTGCTTTCATAGATAATTCCTCTACTCTGCCACCTTCTTTTTCAGGAAACTAGAAACCGCATCTACCCCAATGGCTAAGGCTTCTTCTTTGGGACTCATCTGAGGGTGATGAAGGGCGTAGGGACTATCGATACCTAGCCAGAACATAACGCCATCTACCTTCGAAAGGAGATAACCAAAGTCCTCACCAGTCATAGCCGGCTCGATATCAATCAACTCAATTCCCTCTTTCTCTTCAAAAAAGTCCATCAGTTCACGCGCCAAGGCTGGATTGTTCTCAACAGGGAGGTAGCCCCCTTGTTTGAGTTCGATTTCGACTTCCATCCCAAAAGCTGCCGCGACACCTTCTGCGACTGTCTTGACTCTTTTTTGTACCAAGAGGCTCATGTCCTGAGTCAAGGCGCGAATAGTTCCATGTAAAAATGCTGTGTCTGTAATGACATTGTTGGTTGTTCCAGCTTGGAAAAGGCCAAAGGTCACCACCGCTCCCTCGATTGGATTGACATTGCGGCTAACAACTGACTGTACCTGTGTCACAAAGTAACTAGCAGCCACCAAGGCGTCATTGGCTTCATGCGGAAAAGCTGCGTGTCCTCCTTTTCCTTTGAAACGAACCTTCACCTCACAAGTCCCTGCAAAGAGAGTATGTGTATTGGTCGCAATCTGTCCAACCTTCAGATCCGGACGAACATGGAGACCATAAAACTGGTCTGGCAGCCAGTCCCCAAAAGCACCATCCTCATACATGAGCATGCCACCAGCTTCATTTTCTTCAGCAGGTTGAAACAGAAAAAGCAGATTATTCTTGGGTTGCTCCTCAAGGGCGCGCTCGAGACAGCCTAAGGCAATGGTCATATGAAAATCATGGCCACAAGCATGCATGCGACCTTGGTGTTGAGAAGCGAAAGGCAGTCCTGTTTGTTCGACGATAGGCAGACCATCAATATCTGTTCGCCAACCAATGGTTCGTTCCGGCTGACTTCCCTGCAGGTAGACCAAAATCCCTGTCCGCCAAGTACGAACTTGAACAAAATCCTTGCCCGTAGTCAATTTTTCAATCACATCCAGCAAATAAGCCTGAGTCTTGAATTCTTCCAAGCCAATCTCTGGAATCTGGTGTAAATCTCGTCTAGTCTGAATCAAATCTAACATCTATCGATCCTCCTTTTGATAGAAGAAAGAGGCTGGAAAAAGGGTCCCGCCTCTTTTTTACTTTTACAATTACAAGGTACGAAGCGCATCCTCAAGCGCTGTTTTTTGTTGAGTTTTGGCATCAATCTCTTTGATGATGCGAGCTGGAACACCTGCTACTACCACGTTTTCTGGAACATCTTGGGTAACAATAGCTCCTGCTGCAACAACTGAACCACTACCAATTTGAACTCCTTCGATAACCACTGCATTGGCACCGATAAGAACATTGTCTCCGACACGGACTGGTTCAGCGCTAGCTGGCTCAATCACACCCGCCAAAACTGCACCTGCACCAACGTGACTGTTTTTCCCAACGATAGCACGACCTCCAAGGATGGCACCCATGTCAATCATGGTTCCAGAACCGATTTCAGCACCGATATTGATAACAGCTCCCATCATGATAACAGCATTATCACCAATTTCCACCTGGTCACGTATAATAGCACCTGGCTCGATACGAGCATTGATAGCACGTTTGTCTAGCAAAGGAACTGCAGAATTACGAGCATCTTGCTCGACAACATAATCTTGATTTTCTACTAAACCTTCAAGAAGCGGAGCCACGTCCTTCCAGTCTCCGAATAAAACATTCCCTAGTTTGACAACAGAGCTTGGTACAGCAGTTGCGAGTTCCCCTTCAAAGGTTACTTTGACACTGGTTTTCTTTTCAGCATTGGCGATAAATTGGATAATTTCTTGGGCGTTCATTTTTGTAGCAGTCATAGGTGCCTCCTGGTTCGTTATAATGATACCTATTCTACCAAAAAAGGCCTCAAATTTGAAGCCTCAACTATCAAATAATCATCTTTACTGGGCTTGTTTTGCTTCCTCTACAGATAAAAAAATCATCGGAACGATAATCAACACCATAGCTAAGGTCAAAAAACCATCCATGACCAATCCCAAAAAAAGAACACTTAATAAAGCTGAAGAGAGCGGTTCGCTAGCACTCACCACCGATACAACCAGCGGGGAAACGAGTGACACAGCCTTCATGGATAGGAAGAAGGCAAAAGCAGTTCCAAACACGGCAATCGTCAGACAAATCAGCACACTTACCAAATCCACTTGAAAACTTATCTGATAAATAGGGTAAAGGAAATTACTAAAGAGCCCTGCCAGAATCATTCCCCAACCAACAGTCGGAACAAATCCGTAGCGCCGTGCAAAACGCTGAGGAAGGATAACATTAAACATGACCCCTACTGCACTGAGCAAACCTGTTACTAGAGCCAAAGGTGTCATGGATAACTGGGACAAATCCCCTTTTGTAGCCATCAAAAAAACACCTAGCATGGCAATCAAAACATAGAACACAGCTGTAATTGAAGCCTTCTTCTGGTAAATGATTCGATTGTAAAACAGGATAAAAACAGGGCTGATAAATTGCAAAATGGTCGCCGTCGTCGCATTGGAATACTCAACGCAGAGATAAAAGAAAAATTGCACAGAAAAAATACCTAGAATAGCATAGGCTAAAAAGGGTAGATAATTTTTCTTATCACGCCAGATGTCCAACAAGTGGCTACGCAACTGAAAGGCAGATAGACCTAAAACCAAACTCCCTGCCACTAGTAAACGCATAGAAGTAATCCATCCAGAAGACACTGGATAATGAGTGAAAAAATACTCTCCTAAAATCCCACAAATGCCCCAGATTAGGCCTGAAAGTAGCGAGTATACTGTCCCCTTAACAATCTTTTTCTGATAATGATTCATATTATTATTGTAACACGAAACCAACAAAGAAAAAAGTAGCAACAAGGAGAAATTACTAACCTTGCTACTACTCTTTCTTAACGATTAAATAGACGTGAACGTCCTGAAGAACCACTTTGAGTATTTCCACTCGAACTTGAACTTCCAGAGCTACTGCTTGAACTTGAGCTTGGAGGAGTCACTGCTGGAATGCTTCCTAGAATATTCTTCCATGCGTTCAGATAATCTGCATCGCTTCCTCCAATAGCAAAGCGATAGGTGGTCACTGGGGCACCTTCTTTAGTAGCCCAGTAGCTCGTTACTGTTGATCCAGAAACTTCTATTTCTTTCCCATTGATGGAAACCTTTCCTGGTTTTTGTCCTGTAGATCGGAGAACTTGTGACTTGGTCACACTTGGATCCAGGTTAAAACGCTCATTCCCCCATATTCCAGGTTCAGCTTGTTGGATAGCATTGACCAAGTGGGCCATATAGTTGGCATTGCGGTAGTGTCCTGCTCCTTTGGCTAGTGGTCGGTTGTCATCGTGACCTAACCAGCCACCCAAAGTCAAGCGAGGTGTAGAAAGCATGAGCCACATATTTTCATCTTCATTGGTCGTACCAGTTTTTCCGATCCAGTCAGCACTAGCTAGGGATGGATTGATAGTCGTCAAGTCCGTCTGGAAACTTGAAGTAATCCGAGATGAAATGACATCCCGAAGGAGACTTTGCATGATGGTTGCTGTCGCTTTTGAATAAACCTGGACAGGCTCATCCTTGTGCTCGTATACCACTCGACCATCCGTTGACTCGATCTTAGCAATCATATGTTTCTTATGGTAAACTCCGTTGTTGGCTAGAGTCTGATACCCGTTGGTATGCTGGGCAACTGTAACCTCTATTCCTCCACCCATCGGTAAACTTTCAATCCCATATTCTGGAATTTCGTAACCCATTTTTTCCATATATCCCTTGACATCAACACCCTTCTCTTGAAGCGTACGATACGTCCAGTAGGCTGGGATATTCCATGAGTAGTTAAGGGCTTCTCCCAATGTCATCATGCCCGTACCAGGACTATTGACATACATGATGGGATTCCCATTTGAGAAGTTGGTAGGATAGTTTGATAAGATACTTGCACTCCCCATCAAACCTTGGTCAATAGCGATACCATAGGCCAATATCGGTTTCGTGGTTGAAGCTGGAGAACGCTTAGTGTCAATAGCGTGATTGTTCTGATTTTCTTGATAATTACGACCACCAACAAATCCAAGGATCGCTCCCGTTTGGTTGTCCATGAGGACATTCCCCACCTCAGGCTGGCCTGTCGAATCATCTAGCAGATAGCTGTAGGTCGCAACCGCATTTTGCATCGCAGCATGAACATTTTTATTGATAGTTGTCGTAATTTTATATCCACCATTTTCAATTTCCTTAGCGGCTAAATCACGATAGGATTTCTGAATGGACTCATTCTTTAATTCTTGCGCAGAGACATTATCTCGTTGGACGAGGTAGTCGTACATGCGGTCAGTAGCTTCTGCCAAGGTTGCATAGTAGAGATAGTCACGCGAAGTACCACTGACACTACCTGATGGTAGGAAGTCTTTCTTAAAGTCATAATCTTTGTACTTATCGTAATCTTCCTGACTTAGAGCCCCTGTCCGGTACATGTTGTAGAGGACATCCTTGGCACGCTTAATTCCCAGAACCATGTCCTCATCACTCTTCATACTACCATCAGATTCATAAGGAGAGTAACTGATTGGACTCTGTGGCAACCCTGCGATAAAGGCAGCTTGAGGGACCGTTAAATCCGAAGCATTGACCCCAAAGATTCCTTCTGCAGCCTGCTGGGCACCTGCAATATTTTGACCTTTATGATTGCGACCAAAAGGAGCTATGTTAAGGTAGGTTGTCAAGATCTCATCCTTACCCATAGCCCGTTCTAAAGCTAGAGCATCAATAATCTCTTTAGCCTTACGAGCCAGAGTTGGAGCATCCCCCACCACTTGCTGCTTGATGACCTGCTGCGTCAAGGTCGAACCACCACTAGACGAGCCTAGACCGACAAAGGTTCCCAAGGTCGCACGAATAACGGCCTTAGGCACAACTCCCTTGTGCTCATTGAAATGTTCGTCCTCTGTCGCAACAATAGCTTTCTTAAGATTGTCTGAGATAGCATCTGAAGCGACTGAAGTGCGCAATAAATCGCCCTCGATCGAGGCAATGGTACTGCCGTCAGAATAAGTGATTTCTGAAATAGAGGCAATATCCTTCACTTGCTTGACCAACTCTTCTGCTTGAGGTACCTGAGCCTTGTCAAATAGAGCGACTCCATAACCCATAGCCACACCAGCGCCAAACAGTCCACCGATAAAGCCTAAGATAAAGAGAGTATTAAAGACTATTTTAAACCCACTCAAAACCTTAGCAAAAATAGACCCAGCCTTTCTAACTTTATCAGAAGAGGTCCCCTTTTTACTGGTTTTCTTATTAGCTAGTTTTTCTGCTAGTCTTTTCTTCCATTTTGCAATTCGTTGCATTAGCTGCTGGAAAAAATGCAGCATTTTTGTTTTTAATTCATTAATTCTTTCTTTCATGAATGTCCTCGCTTTCTCTATTATACCATAAAAGGGAAACTTTCAATAAAATAGCCACTTTCTTCCCTATTCCACTAGGCTATTAATCAAGTTTGTGATACAATAGGTAGAAACAATATTTTATAAAGGAGAAAAGACACATGCACATTTTTGATGAGCTAAAAGAGCGTGGTTTGATTTTTCAAACGACTGATGAAGAAGCTTTGCGCAAAGCCCTAGAAGAAGGTCAAGTTTCTTATTATACTGGCTACGATCCAACTGCTGACAGCCTTCACCTAGGTCACCTTGTCGCAATCTTGACTAGTCGTCGTCTGCAACTAGCAGGTCACAAACCTTATGCGCTCGTTGGCGGTGCTACAGGTCTCATCGGAGATCCGTCCTTCAAAGATGCTGAGCGTAGTCTCCAAACAAAAGACACAGTAGAGGGCTGGGTCAAGTCTATCCAAGGACAACTTTCTCGCTTTCTTGACTTTGAAAATGGTGAAAATAAAGCTGTCATGGTCAACAACTACGACTGGTTTGGCAGCATCAGCTTCATTGACTTCCTCCGTGATATCGGAAAATACTTCACTGTCAACTACATGATGAGCAAGGAGTCTGTGAAGAAACGTATTGAAACAGGGATTTCTTACACTGAGTTTGCCTACCAAATCATGCAAGGGTATGACTTCTACGTCCTTAACCAAGAGCACAACGTAACGCTACAAATCGGTGGTTCTGACCAGTGGGGTAATATGACTGCTGGTACCGAATTGCTTCGTCGTAAGGCTGACAAGACTGGTCACGTGATCACTGTTCCACTCATTACAGACGCAACTGGTAAGAAATTTGGTAAATCAGAAGGAAACGCAGTCTGGCTCAATCCTGAAAAGACTTCCCCATACGAAATGTACCAATTCTGGATGAATGTCATGGATGCTGACGCCGTTCGCTTCTTGAAAATCTTTACTTTCTTATCACTAGATGAGATTGAAGACATCCGTAAGCAGTTTGAAGCGGCTCCACATGAACGCTTGGCTCAAAAAGTCCTCGCTCGTGAAGTCGTAACTCTTGTTCACGGAGAAGAAGCCTACAAAGAAGCTCTTAACATCACTGAGCAACTCTTTGCTGGAAACATCAAAAACCTTTCCGTCAAAGAACTCAAACAAGGACTTCGTGGAGTGCCAAACTACCAAGTACAAGCAGACGAAAACCACAATATCGTGGAACTGCTCGTGTCATCTGGTGTGGTGAATTCAAAACGCCAAGCCCGTGAAGATATCCAAAACGGAGCTATCTACGTCAACGGCGACCGTATCCAAGACCTTGACTATGTCTTGAGTGATGCAGATAAGTTAGAAAACGAACTGACTGTTATCCGCCGCGGGAAGAAAAAATACTTTGTTTTGACTTATTAAGAAAGTAAAACCACGAAGTTTCGTATGAACTTCGTGGTTTTCTTATATACTTTTCCCTAGAATTATGTAAGGTCACTCCCCAGCTAAAAAGTTATTACAGCCATTCTTTTCCCCATTGATTTAAGTCCTTTAAAATCGGCATCAGTGATTTACCTTTTTCTGTTAGCTGATATTCTGTATGGAGTGGCATAGTCTCAAAATCAAATTTCTCAACCAATTGGTTCTCTATTAAAACATCTAGTCCACGTGTTAGACTGATAGTTGTAATCCCTTCAACTTCTCTTCTCAATTGATTGAAGCGGACTTTCTTATTCTTGTTTATAACCCATAATATATTCATCCTCCATTTTCCACCAACAACATCTAAAACCCGAGACATACTACAGTTCCAATTTTTATTTGTTAACATTTTTTCTCCTTACAAAAATGTGCCTACTATACAACTTATTTATAAAGTATTATAATCTTTTTATCATTTATTTTAAAGGAGTTATTTATGTTTATTATAAATCTTACCTATATTGAGCCACTTGAGGTAGTTGAAAAACATTTACAAGAACACATAAATTTTCTGAACCATTATTATGCAGAAGGCTTGTTTATTGCATCTGGTAGAAAAAATCCAAGAACTGGAGGAATTATCCTTATGCAAGGTATGAATAAAGAAGTTGTTCAAGAAATCATTAGGCAAGACCCATTCTACAAAAATAAGATTGCCCAATATGATATCATTGAATTTGAGGCAAGTAAATATTGTCCTGAATTGAAAACTTTACTAACCAATCAAGTCGATGGAAATAAATAAATTTGATAAACTAGCGCGATCAAAGAAATCCAATATCGTCAGATTGTTTGCTATATAGATGCTCTTTTGTTACACTACTAGTATGAATACAAACCTCAAACCAAAACTCCAGCGCTTTGCTACCGCAACTGCCTTTGCCTGCCCTATCTGTCAAGAAAACCTCACCTTGGTAGAGTCTAGTCTCAAGTGTAGCAATCGCCATTCTTTTGACTTAGCAAAATTTGGCTATGTCAATCTAGCACCTCAAATCAAGCAATCTGCCAACTACGACAAGGAAAACTTCCAAAAACGCCAACAAATCCTTGAAGCTGGTTTTTATCAGGCTATTTTAGAAGGTGTCTCCAACTTACTAGCCACTAAACCATCCGCAAAAACTATCTTGGATATCGGTTGTGGCGAAGGCTTCTACTCTCGCAAACTCCAAGAAAGTCACCCTGACAAGACCTTCTATGCCTTTGACATTTCAAAAGACTCGGTTCAAATCGCTGCTAAGAGTGAACCTAACTGGGCGGTCAACTGGTTTGTTGGTGACCTGGCTCGCCTCCCTATAAAAGACTCCAGCATGGATATTCTGCTTGATATCTTTTCACCTGCCAACTATGGAGAATTTCGCCGCGTTTTATCCAAAGACGGGATCTTGATCAAGGTCATCCCGACTGAAAATCACCTCAAAGAAATCCGTCAAATGGTGCAGGACCAGCTGACAAAGAAGGATTATTCCAACCAAGATATCAAAGAACATTTCCAGGGACATTTCAGCATCCAATCTCGCCAGATTGCTTCCTTAACAAAACCTATCACAGCGGAGCAACGCCAAGCTCTGCTTGCCATGACACCCTTACTCTTTCACGTTGACCATACCATGATTGACTGGAGCCAACTGACAGAGATTACCATCGAAGCAGAGATTCTGCTTGGGAAAGTACTGTAAATTAGTTTAAATATGAAAAAACGCATCTATTTAAGATGCGTTTTGTTTTACAATTTGATGTAATGAATCTTAGTTCAAGTGCCAGATATCTTCGTTGTACTGAGCAATTGTACGGTCAGATGAGAAGAATCCTGCTTTGGCAATGTTGACGATGACTTTATCCAACCATGCGTCACGGTTTTCGTAGTCAGCAAGCATTTGCTCTTTCACCTTGATGTAGTCTTCCAAGTCAAGGAGAGTCATGAACCAGTCTTTGTTGATCAATTCGTTGTAAAGACGTTCCAAGCGTTCTTTCTTACCTACTGCAAGAACAGCGTCGCTGACGATGAAGTCAACCAATGGTTTGATGGCTTCACGAGCATAGAATTCGCTTGATTTGTAAGCTGCTTTTGCGTAAAGGTCAATAACAGTTTCAGAATCTTCACCGAAGATGTAGATGTTGTCGTCGCCAACCAACTCAGCGATTTCCACGTTAGCTCCGTCCATAGTACCAAGAGTCAAAGCTCCGTTCAACATGAATTTCATGTTACCAGTACCTGAAGCTTCTTTAGAAGCAAGTGAGATTTGTTCTGAGATGTCACATGCTGGGATAAGGAAGCTTGCTGCAGTAACGTTGTAGTTTTCAACCATTACGACTTGCAAGTGTGGAGCTACTGCTGGATCGTTTGCAATCACTTCTGACAAGCAAAGGATCAAGTGGATAATGTCTTGAGCGATTGTGTAGGCTGGAGCTGCTTTACCACCAAAGAAGACTGTGATTGGACGAGCAGGGATGTTACCAGCCTTGATATCAAGGTATTTGTGGATCACATACAAAGCGTTCATTTGTTGGCGTTTGTACTCGTGAAGACGTTTGATTTGGATATCAAAGATAGAGTTTGTATTGATTTCCACACCTTGGTGTTCTTTCAAGTGACGAGCCAATTTACGTTTGTTGTGAGCCTTGATGCTTTCCAATTTTTCTTTGACAGCTGCTTTGTCTTCATAAGACAAGAGTTTTTCAAGTTCATCTGCTTCATGGTGCCAACCATGTCCAAGAATCTCATCCAAGTAGTGAGACAGTCTTGGGTTGGCATGCATGAGCCAACGACGGAATGTGATACCGTTTGTTTTGTTATTGAATTTTTCTGGGTAGATGTCGTAGAAAGCTTTCAACTCTGAGTTCTTCAAGATTTCAGTGTGAAGAGCTGCAACCCCGTTAACACTGTATCCATAGTGGATATCCATGTGAGCCATGTGAACACGTCCGCTCTCGTCGATGATTTGGACAGCTGGATCTTTGTATTCTGCCTTCACACGACGGTCCAATTCTTCAATGATTGGTACCAAGTGTGGAACCACTTCTTCCAAGAATTCAAGAGGCCATTTTTCAAGGGCTTCAGCAAGGATTGTGTGGTTAGTGTAGGCAGTCATGCTACGTACGATTGAGATTGCTTCATCAAGCTCGATACCACGCGCAGTCAAGAGGCGGATCAATTCAGGAATCACCATTGATGGGTGAGTGTCGTTGATTTGTACAACTGCGTAGTCCGCAAGGTCATGCAAGTTGCTTCCTTTTTCGATTGCTTCATCGATGATCAATTGCGCACCGTTTGAAACCATGAAGTATTGTTGGAAGATACGAAGCAATTCACCTTGGCGGTCACTATCATCTGGATAAAGGAAGAGAGTCAAGTTGCGAGCGATGTCTGTCTTGTCAAAGCTGATACCATCTTCGATGATAGAAGAATCAACTGAATCCAAGTCAAACAAACGCAAGCGGTTTTTAGTAGCTGTCTTGTAACCAGGTACATCGATATCGTAAAGAGTAGATGTCAAGGTGAAGTGTGCAAATGGCACTTGGTAGCTACGGCTTGAGCGAACCAACCAGTTTTGCTCTGTCAACCAAGCGTTAGGAATCGTTTCTTGTTGGTTGTTTTTAAGAACTTGTTGGAAAAGACCAAAGTGGTAGTTCAAACCAACACCGTCACCATTCAAACCAAGTGTAGCGATTGAGTCGATAAAGCAGGCTGCCAAACGTCCCAAACCACCGTTACCAAGTGATGGTTCCAATTCTACTTCTTCGATTTCGATCAACTCTTTACCTGCAGCAGCAAGTTCTTTTTTCACATCGTCGTAAAGACCAAGGTTAATCAAGTTGTTTGACAAGAGTTTACCGATCAAGAACTCAGCTGAGATGTAGTAAACTTTTTTCTTACCAGTGTTGACTGGTTTTTGGCTGCTAGCAAGCTTGCTGTAGTTAAGAAGAGCAAGGTAAAGCTCTTCATTGCTACATTCTGCAATGGTTTTATTGTAACGCTTTTGTACAAATTCGTTTAATGGTAACATGTTTATGTGTCTCCTGATATTGTCTTATTTCTTTAATTCTACCAAATTTTCATTGATTCGGCGATAAATTGTAGTCAAGTCAAGCAAAGTTTCTTCAACCGCTGGTGTGAGTTGGTCTGCTGTCATACGCCATGACCAGTTTCCACCAAGAGTAGACGGGAAGTTCATACGAGCTGACTCATCTAGTTCTAGCAAGTCTTGCATGGTTGCAATAGCCATGAAGCTAACGGATGAAAAGACTGTGCGAAGCATTGCGTGTGGCACTGTTTCATACTCTTTACGGTTCGTGTAACGAGCCATGTATTCACGAGTTGGATCATCGATTTCATTACGGTACCAACCAAGGACCGTATTGTTGTCGTGTGTTCCTGTATACATAACAGAGTTGGCAGGTGCCAAGTGTGGGCTATCGATACTTTCGTCTTCTGGATTGAAGGCGAATTGAAGAATCTTCATTCCTGGGAAGCCAGTGCGTTCACGCAACTCGATGACTTCATCTGTCATGAAACCAAGGTCTTCTGCGATGATGTTTAGCTCACCAAGCTCTTCCTTAACGGCTGCGAAGAGTTTGTACCCTGGACCTTTCACCCATTTACCAGGTGCTGCTGTATCGGAACCAGCAGGGATTTCCCAGTAAGATTCAAAGCCACGGAAGTGGTCGATACGAACAATGTCGTAGATTTTGAAGCTTTCACGCAAGCGTTCAACCCACCATTTGTAACCGTCTTTGTCCATTGCTTCCCAGTCATAGATTGGGTTGCCCCAAAGCTGACCAGTGGCAGAAAACTCATCTGGTGGGCATCCTGCGATACAAGTTGCTTTACTATTGGCATCTGTCTTAAAGAGATGTGGATTTGCCCACATGTCGCTTGAATCTTCCGCAACGTAGATAGGCATGTCCCCAACAATTTCAATGTGGTTGTCGTTAGCGTATGCTTTCAATTTCAACCATTGTTGGAAGAAGAAGTATTGAGTTACACGATGGTAGACCAACTTGTCTGCCAATTTCTCACGGTAGCTTTCAAGTGCTGAAGCTTTACGAGCACGAGCATCTGCATCTGGCCATTCTGTCCAAGCAAGATTGTCAAAATGCTCTTTGATAGCCATATATTCTGCGAAGAGTTCGAGCCATGATTGGTTGTCTTGAGCAAACTTCTCAAAATCTTTGACATCACCCACTTCCAAGAAGCGTTTCACTGCTTTTTCTAAAAGTGGACGACGTGCATAATAAATCTTCGCATAATCAACTTCAGATGCATCGCTACCAAAGTCAACACCTTCGAGATCGCTAGCTTCCAACAAGCCTTGCTCTACCAAGATATCAAGGTCGATAAAATGCGTATTCCCAGCAAAGGCTGAGAATGATTGGTATGGAGAATCTCCATAACTTGTTGTCCCAAGAGGGAGAATTTGCCAGTAACGTTGCTTGGTACGAACCAAGAAATCAACGAAATCATAGGCAGTCTGCCCAAATGATCCAATCCCGTATGCTCCTGGCAGAGAAGAGATGTGCATCAACACACCACTTTGACGTTTTTTCATAATAGCACCTCATGTGTTTGTTATAAAACGTTGCGCAATTAAGGCGCAAACGTTTGCGTTAATTTAAGTATAACGCATTTCAAAAACAAATGCAAGCGTTTTTAAAAAATTTTTTTGAATTATTTTAATCAAACAAAACTTGTTGCCACTGATATTTTATGAAATAAGCGAAAAAATTTTAAAGATTTTCTGATTTAAGATAATTCATTCCCAATATCTGCTCTATTTTCTGAAAAACCGAGCCGAATTTACGCAATCGTTTTCCTAATATATTTTCAATTCAAAAAAAACAAACATTTTAAGTTCTTTCCTATATATGGGCTTTAACAAATGTTTGAAACCTTAAAATTTTTTTAAAAAATTTCCTAAAAACGCTTGCAACCGTTTTCTATTCGTGCTATACTAAGTTCGTAAAAGAAAACGTTTGCGTTTTCTCATTAAATTATTTTTGTTATTCTTTAGGAGGAATACACTATGTCATCTAAATTCATGAAGAGCGCTGCTGTGCTCGGAACTGCTACTCTTGCTAGCTTACTTTTGGTAGCTTGCGGAAGCAAAACTGCTGATAAAGTAGCTGATACTAGCTCATCTGAAGCAAAAGAAATCACTTTCTACGTTGAAGACCAATACAAAGCCTACGCTGAAAAAGTTGCTGCAGCTTATGAAAAAGAATCAGGTACAAAAGTTAACATCAAATCAGGTGACCAACTTGGTGGACTTGACAAACTTTCTCTTGACAACCAATCAGGTCAAGCTGCTGACGTTATGATGGCACCATACGACCGCGTAGGTAGCCTTGGTACTGACGGACAACTTTCAGAAGTTACTTTGAGCGACGGCGCTAAAACAGATGATAAGACTAAATCTCTTGTAACAGCTGCTGACGGTAAAGTTTACGGTGCTCCTGCCGTTATTGAGTCACTTGTTATGTACTACAACAAAGACTTGATCAAAGAAGCTCCAAAAACTTTTGCTGAATTAGAAGAACTTGCTAAAGACAGCAAATACGCTTTCGCTGGTGAAGATGGCAAAACTACTGCATTCCTAGCTGACTGGACAAACTTCTACTACGCATACGGACTTCTTGCTGGTAACGGTGGTTACGTATTCGGACAAAACGGTAAAGACGCTAAAGACATCGGTCTTGCAAACGACGGTTCTATCACTGGTGTCAACTACGCTAAATCTTGGTATGAAAAATGGCCTAAAGGGATGCAAGATACTGAAGGTGCTGCAAACTTGATCCAAACTCAATTCCAAGAAGGTAAAACAGCTGCTATCATCGATGGACCTTGGAAAGCTCAAGCATTCAAAGATGCTAAAGTAAACTACGGTGTTGCTACTATTCCAACTCTTCCAAATGGTAAAGACTACACACCATTCGGTGGTGGTAAAGCTTGGATCATCCCATCAAGCACTAAGAACCTTGAAGCTGCACAAAAATTTGTAGACTTCCTTGTTTCAACTGAACAACAAAAAGCCTTCTACGATGCAACTAACGAAATCCCAGCTAACACTGAAGCTCGTTCATACGCTGAAGGTAAAAACGATGAGTTGACAACAGCTGTTATCAAACAGTTCAAGAACGCTCAACCAATGCCAAACATTTCTCAAATGTCAGCTGTTTGGGATCCAGCTAAAACAATGCTCTTTGACGCTGTAAGTGGTAAAAAAGATGCTAAGACAGCTGCTAACGATGCTGTTACATTGATCAAAGAAACAATCAAACAAAAATTTGGTGAATAATTGAATTCGTTACAAGGGGGGAGAATACAAATCCCCCTTTGATTTTATAAATTTACGAATGATTGCAGTTGCCTATCTAGTGATTGGAGACAAACTTCAATCTCGTATCCTATGAAAGGAGTATTCATGGAAAACCAACAACCTAGCAAAGCAGCCTTGCTTTCAGTGATTCCTGGGTTAGGACAGATTTACAATAAACAAAAGGCCAAAGGTTTTATCTTCCTTGGTGTCACTATCGTGTTTGTTCTTTATTTCCTAGCACTTGCAGCCCCTGAATTGCACAATTTGATCACTCTTGGTGACAAGCCAGGTCGTGATAATTCCCTCTTTATGCTGATTCGTGGTGCATTCCATTTAATCTTTGTAGTCGTTTATGTGCTCTTTTATTTCTCAAATATTAAAGATGCACATACAATCGCAAAACGTATTAACAATGGAATTCCTGTCCCACGTACTTTTAAAGATATGATCAAAGGTATTTATGAGAATGGTTTCCCTTACCTCTTGATCATCCCATCTTACGTCGCTATGACATTTGCGATTATCTTCCCAGTTATCGTAACCTTGATGATTGCCTTTACCAACTATGACTTCCAACACTTGCCACCAAACAAATTGTTGGACTGGGTTGGTTTGACTAACTTTACAAACATCTGGAGCTTAAGTACCTTCCGTTCAGCCTTCGGTGCGGTTCTTTCTTGGACCATCATCTGGGCCTTGGCTGCTTCTACTTTGCAGATTGTCATTGGTATATTTACAGCAATCGTTGCCAACCAACCATTTATCAAAGGAAAACGTATCTTTGGTGTTATTTTCCTTCTTCCTTGGGCTGTTCCAGCCTTCATCACTATCTTGACATTCTCAAACATGTTTAACGATAGTGTCGGAGCGATCAACACTCAAGTATTGCCTATCTTGGCTAAGGTTCTTCCTTTCCTTGACGGTGCTCTTATCCCTTGGAAAACAGACCCAACTTGGACGAAGATTGCCTTGATTATGATGCAAGGTTGGCTAGGATTCCCATACATCTACGTTTTGACTTTGGGTATCTTGCAGTCGATTCCTAACGACCTCTACGAAGCGGCTTACATCGATGGTGCCAATGCTTGGCAAAAATTCCGCAACATCACTTTCCCTATGATTTTGGCTGTTGCAGCACCAACATTGATCAGCCAATACACCTTCAACTTTAACAACTTCTCTATCATATACCTCTTCAACGGCGGAGGTCCTGGTAGCGTTGGTGGTGGAGCCGGTTCAACTGATATCTTGATCTCATGGATTTATCGTTTGACAACAGGTACATCTCCTCAATACTCTATGGCGGCAGCTGTTACCTTGATCATCTCTATCATTGTCATCTCTATCTCTATGATCGCATTCAAGAAACTACACGCATTTGATATGGAGGACGTCTAAGATGAATAACTCAATCAAACTCAAACGTAGACTGACTCAAACCCTCACTTACCTCTACTTGATTGGCCTATCAATCGTGATCATCTACCCACTTTTGATCACCATCATGTCCGCCTTCAAAGCAGGTAACGTCGCAGCCTTTAAACTAGATACTAACATCGACTTCAATTTTGATAACTTTAAAGGGCTCTTTACTGAAACCTTGTATGGCACTTGGTACCTTAATACTTTGATTATTGCCTTTATCACAATGGCTGTTCAAACAAGTATCATCGTACTTGCTGGTTATGCCTACAGCCGTTACAACTTCTTGGCTCGTAAACAAAGTTTGGTCTTCTTCTTGATTATCCAAATGGTGCCAACCATGGCCGCATTGACCGCCTTCTTCGTTATGGCGCTTATGTTGAACGCCCTTAACCATAGCTGGTTCCTCATCTTCCTCTACGTCGGTGGAGGTATTCCGATGAATGCTTGGCTCATGAAAGGTTACTTCGATACCGTACCAATGTCTCTTGACGAATCTGCAAAACTAGATGGTGCAGGACACTTCCGTCGCTTCTGGCAAATTGTCCTTCCGCTCGTTCGCCCAATGGTGGCTGTACAAGCCCTCTGGGCCTTCATGGGACCTTTCGGGGATTACATCCTCTCTAGTTTCTTGCTTCGTGAGAAAGAATACTTTACTGTTGCCGTTGGTCTCCAGACCTTCGTTAGCAATGTGAAAAACATGAAGATCGCCTACTTCTCAGCAGGTGCTATCCTCATCGCCCTTCCAATCTGTATTCTCTTCTTCTTCCTACAAAAGAACTTTGTTTCAGGACTTACAAGTGGTGGCGACAAGGGATAATTTATCCCCGCCACCCTTTTTCATTTTATACTCTTCGAAAATCTCTTCAAACCACGTCAGCTTTATCTCCAACCTCAAAGCTGTGCTTTGAGCAACCTGCGACTAGCTTCCTAGTTTGCTCTTTGATTTTCATTGAGTATTAGCGATTGTTACTGTAAATAATATTCTTGCAACAAGCAATTTATCTCCTAGACTTGAAATAAAGCACATTTCTCTATATAATAATACTCATATAGAAAACACTTTTAGAAAGATGCCTATGCTTCCATATCCATTCTCGTATTTCTCTAGTATCTGGGGATTTCGTAAGCCCCTATCAAAACGTTTCGGCCTCAACTGGTTTCAGCTTCTCTTTACGAGCATTTTCCTCATCAGCTTGTCTATGGTTCCGATTGCCATTCAAAACAGCTCACAGGAAACGTATCCACTGGATACCTTTATCGATAATGTCTACACACCGCTGACAGATGAAGCCATCATGGACTTGTCAGAGAATACACAAATCGTTGATGGAAAGCTGAACTACTCAGGTACGAAGAATCATCAGCCTTCTCTTTTAATTGGTCCAAGCCAAAGCAAGGAATTTCCAAAGGACTTGCAACTTCATTTTGATACGGAAGAACTCGTCATCAGCAAGGAAAGTAAGGAACTGATTCGCATTCGCTACCACGCGATTCAAACGGAGAGTTTCCAGAGTAAGGAAGATCTTACCCAGGCCATTTCTAAAGACTGGTATCAACAAAACCGGGTCTATATCAGTCTCTTTCTCGTTCTTGGTGCAAGCTTTCTCTTTGGATTGAATTTCTTCATTGTCTCTCTTGGAGCTAGCTTTCTCCTTTATATCACCAAAAGATCACGCCTCTTTTCATTTAGGACCTTTAAAGAGTGCTACCATTTTATCTTGAACTGTTTAGGATTACCCACTCTGATTACGCTTATTTTGGGACTTTTTGGCCAAAATATGGCAACCCTTATCACTGTACAAAACATTCTTTTTGTTCTTTATCTGGTCACCATTTTTTACAAGACACACTTCCGTGATCCAGATTATCATAAATAGGAGATTTTTATGCCCGTTACGATTAAAGACGTGGCCAAAGCAGCAGGTGTCTCACCTTCAACTGTTACCCGCGTTATTCAAAACAAATCAACGATTAGTGATGAAACCAAAAAACGAGTTCGCAAGGCGATGAAGGAGCTCAACTACCATCCCAATCTCAATGCTCGTAGCTTGGTAAGTAGCTATACTCAAGTTATCGGCCTAGTGCTCCCTGACGACTCGGATGCCTTTTACCAAAATCCTTTCTTCCCATCTGTTCTACGAGGGATCGCCCAAGTGGCATCTGAGAACCACTATGCTATCCAGATTGCAACGGGGAAAGATGCAAAAGAGCGGCTCAAAGCTATTTCCCAGATGGTCTATGGTAAGCGTGTAGATGGTTTGATTTTCCTCTATGCCCAAGAAGAGGATCCTTTGGTTAAGCTAGTAGCAGATGAGCAATTTCCTTTCCTTATCTTAGGTAAATCTCTATCTCCCTTCATTCCGCTTGTTGATAATGACAATGTCCAGGCTGGTTTTGATGCGACAGAATATTTCATCAAAAAAGGATGCAAGCGAATTGCTTTTATCGGAGGAACCAAAAAACTTTTCGTAACACAAGATCGTCTAATGGGTTATGAGTTAGCTCTTAAACAATACCAACTTCCTATTGATCCAAATCTGACCTACTTTGCGACCGAATTTCTTGAAGATAATGGTTATCGCTTTAGTAAACTTCTCTTCGAACATGATCCAAATATTGATGCTATTATTACTATTGATAGCCTTCTTGCTGCAGGGGTCTGTGATTACATCGCAAAACACCAACTGGATGTCCCTGTCCTCAGCTTTGACTCGGTCAACCCTAAACTGAACTTGGCAGCCTATGTCGATATCAATAGCCTGGAACTCGGGCGCGTTTCCTTTGAAACCATTCTCCAGATTATTAACGATGCCAAAAACAATAAACAGATTTGTTACCGCCAGTTGATTGGACACAAAATTATTGAAAAATAAAGACCAGCCTCAAGGCTGGTCTTTTGAGTATTATTAATTGTCTGTTTCTACGAATCGTCCTAGGATGTGGACATTTTCGGATACAGAGACAAAGGCTGTCGGATCGACCTGTTTCATGATGTGTTTAAAATCATTAAACTCTGCTCGCGTGATAACCGTAATCAAGACTGCTTTTCTCTCATGATTATAGGTTCCTTCTGCATCGTGGATCATGGTTGCTCCGCGGTGCAATTTTTTATGGATTTTTGCGATTACTTTATCAGGATTATTGGTCACAATCATGGCCTGCATTCGTTTTTGCTTGGTAAAGACCGCGTCTGTCACACGACTAGAGACAAAGATGGTAATCATGGAGTAGAGGGCGTATTTCCAACCAAAGGTCAATCCTGCTATCAGCATAATAGTCCCATTTACCAGGAAAGAAATACTACCGACATTCTTACCCGTTTTCTTTCGAATGGTCAGACTGACGATATCTGTACCTCCGCTAGAAATATTGTTACGGAGCGCAAAACCAATCCCCAAGCCCATGACAACACCCCCAAAAAGGGCATTGATGATGGGATCCTCTGTCAAGGTCACAACTGGCACAAGCTGGATAAAGAGGGAACTCATGGATACTGTGATAAAGGTAAAGATTGTAAACTTATGCCCAATCTGATACCAAGCCAAAATCATCAACGGAAAATTGATAGCATAAAAGGTTATCGATATCGGAATGTAAAAACCAAACCAGTGATTACTCAAGGCAGAGATAATCTGTGCCAGACCTGTCGCACCACTGGAGTAAACGTGCCCTGGTTGAAAAAAGAAATTGACTGCTACTGCTGACAGAAAGCCATAAACCAGAGAAGCCGATACTTTCTCATCATATTTTTCCCGAGAGATACTTTGTAAAACTCGTAAGATTTTTATCTGATAAGCAAAGCGGCGCAAATAATAGCGCCACCGCTTAATTCGTTTTGCTTGTTTCATCTTCTTCTACTTGTAAGCTGAGTTCCTCTAGTTGTTTGAGAGCGACTGTTGATGGAGCTTGTGTCATTGGATCTGTCGCCTTGTTGTTCTTAGGAAAGGCAATGACTTCACGAATATTTTCTTCTCCTGCTAAGAGCATGACAAAACGGTCAAGACCGATAGCCAAGCCACCGTGGGGTGGGAAACCATAGTCCATGGCTTCAAGAAGGAAGCCAAACTGGTCATTGGCTTCTTCAGCTGAGAAACCAAGAGCCTTGAACATGCGTTCTTGAAGGTCTTTTTGGTTGATACGAAGACTACCACCACCAAGCTCATAACCATTCAAGACGATATCGTAAGCAATGGCACGAACCTTAGCCAAATCACCTTCTAATTCGTGAGCTGTTTCTTCCTGTGGAAGGGTAAATGGATGGTGGGCGCTCATGTAGCGACCTTCTTCTTCAGACCATTCAAACATTGGCCAGTCAACTACCCAAAGGAAATTGAATTTATCGTTATCAATCAAGCCCAGCTCTTTGGCGATACGGCCACGAAGAGCGCCTAGTGTTGCATTGGCCACTTCAAGCGTATCCGCCACAAAGAGAACCAAATCCTTATCTTCAAGACCAAGTGCTGCAGTCAAATCTGCTTGGATCCCAGTCAAGAACTTGGCAACTGGTCCGTTTAATTCTCCATCCACAACCTTGACCCAAGCAAGACCTTTAGCACCGTACTGTTTAGCTACTTCGGTCATCTTGTCAATGTCTTTACGTGAGTAGTTGTCTGCAGCTCCTTTGACCACAATGGCTTTCACAGCAGGTGCTTCTGAGAAGACTTTAAAATCAACACCCTTGACAACTTCTGTCAAATCCTGAAGCAACATGTCAAAACGAGTATCAGGTTTATCAGAACCATAAAGTGCCATCGCATCGTTATATTTCATACGAGGAAATGGAAGCGTTACTTCGATGCCTTTTGTTTCCTTCATCACACGCGCAATCAAACCTTCTGTAATATCTTGGATTTCTTGCTCACTAAGGAAAGACGTTTCTAAGTCGACCTGAGTAAACTCAGGCTGGCGGTCACCACGCAAGTCCTCGTCACGGAAACATTTAACTATTTGGTAGTAACGGTCAAAACCAGCATTCATCAAGAGTTGCTTAGTGATTTGTGGACTTTGAGGAAGAGCGTAGAAATGCCCTTTATTGACACGAGATGGCACCAAATAGTCACGCGCCCCTTCTGGCGTTGACTTAGAAAGGAATGGTGTCTCCACATCGATAAACTCCAACTCATCCAAGTAGTTACGGATTGAGTGGGTCACCTTAGCACGAAGCTTAAGGTTTTCTAGCATTTCTGGACGACGAAGGTCAAGGTAACGGTAACGCAAACGTGTATCGTCATTGGCCTCAATCCCATCCTTAATCTCAAAAGGTGTTGTTTTAGCTGTATTCAGCACTGCCAGAGCTGTCACGTTCAACTCAACCGCACCAGTCGGCAATTTATCATTGACTTGCTCACGCGCAGCGACTTGACCAGTCACCTCAATGACAAATTCGCTACGAAGACTTTCAGCCGTTGCCATGACCTCTACAGATACTTTTTCAGGGTTGATAACCAACTGCATGATCCCTTCACGGTCACGAAGGTCGATAAAGATCAAACCACCCAAGTCACGACGACGGCCAACCCATCCTTTCAAGGTCATTTCTTGTCCGATGTGTTCCTCACGAACACGACCAGCATAAATACTACGTTTCATGTTTTCTCTCCTCTTTTATTCTGTTACTATTTTACCATAAAAGCGCAGGCTCTTCATGAAAATCAGCAGAAAAGTTTGATTGTCTTTAGAATCAAAACGAACAGACAAAAAATCCGATGAAAACGTCATCGGATTCTCTGATTATAATTCTTAACCTTTTTTACGCTTTTCAGCAATCTCAGCTGCCTTTTTAGGTAGAACAATCTCCGTCGCATAAGCCGAAGCAAAACGCAAGACACCTGCAATAGGCGCAAAGACAACCGCTAGATAGTTGTAAAAGAAGTCGCCTTTAAAGGCATAGGCAAGTGCCCCGATGATAAAGAAGAGAACGACCGCCTGTATCACTGCTAATAAAATTACTCGTTTCATGTGACCTCCTGACTCTATTATAGCATGAGTATCATCAAAAAGCCGATTAAATTATTCAAAGCGTGGAGAGAAATGCTGTAAAGAAGACCTTTTCGGCTCACATAAGCCAGTCCCAAACTCAATCCCAGACTGGCATAAACTAAAAACTGTTGCAAAGTCCCTGGAAAATGAATCAAGGCAAAAAGCACACTCGATACGAGGAGAAACAGAGCTGTCTGTTTGCTGTTGTTCTGCTTAGGAAAGAGATAACGCGCCAGCATCCCTCTAAAGATGAGTTCTTCCGTCAGAGGAGCAAAGACTACCACCATAAAGAAACCAAAGACAGGCTGAGCAACTGTCAGTTGAGATACGATTTGTTGATTGACTGACGGATCATCCGGCAAAAAGAACTGGGCTGTAATCGCCACTAGCAAAACCAGAGTAGGCAACCAGATATAACGATTAAAAGCTGTTGTCTGGATGCTAACCTTTTCTGTCTGATACCATCTGTAAACTCCATAAACATAGGCCCCTGACAGGGCAACATAAAGTGGCAAGACTCCAAAGATTGAAGCCCCTAGGTCAAGCGCTGACAGAGCCATACTCTGAACCAGACCATAACCAAAGAAAAAGGATAGAACAGCTAGAAGAAACCAGCCAAGATTTTTAAGTAAGTTCATAAAAGACTCCTATTTGAAATGAAGACTTAGCATTGTTATTCGCATCATTTTGATAAAAATGTGGAATACAGTCGCAACTAAAAGGGATAATAAGCGAATTCCTCTTGCAAAAATAGAAACGGTAGTAATGATTTTATAAAGATATTTTGGAGCAAGCAAGAGCAATGTTGATCCTAGGAAAAAGAGGGTCAGGAGTAAGGTCCTGACCAGTTTTTCTACTATTAAAAGCCTAATTTTTCAAAGATGTCTGAGAAGTTTTGGCTGATGGTCTCAAGGGATACTTGAACTTCTTCTCGTGTTTGGTTGTTCTTGACTGTCACTTGTCCGCTTTCGACTTCACTCTCTCCTAGGGTGATGAGGGTCTTAGCCGCAAAGACATCGGCGGACTTGAACTGAGCTTTGAGTTTACGGTTAAGGTAATCACGCTCTGCTTTGAATCCTTGTTGGCGAAGGGCTTGTACCAATTCCAAGGCCTTAACATTTGCTCCTTCACCCAAGACTGCGATATAAACATCTAGAGCGTTTTCGATAGGGAGGGCCACACCTTGCTTTTCAAGAATGAGAAGCAGGCGCTCTACACCAAGGCCAAATCCAAATCCAGCAGTTTCAGGACCACCAAAGTAAGCAACCAAACCATCGTAGCGACCACCCGCACAGACCGTCAAGTCATTGCCCTCAATCTCAGTAATGAACTCGAAAATCGTGTGGTTGTAATAGTCCAGACCGCGCACCATATTGGTATCGATGATATAGTCTACACCCAGATTTTCCAACATCTGACGGACGGCATCAAAATGAGCTTGGCTTTCCTCATCAAGGAAATCCAAGATAGACGGCGCATTCTCTACTGCTACCTTGTCTTCTTTTTCCTTAGAGTCCAAGACACGGAGAGGATTTTCCTCCAAACGACGTTGGCTATCCTTCGACAAGGTCTCCTTGAGCGGTGTTAAGTAGTCGATCAAGGCTTGACGATAAGCCGCACGGCTCTCAGGATTTCCCAGAGTGTTAAGGTGCAATTTCACACCTTGGATGCCGATTTCTTTCAAGAAATGAGCTGCCATCGCGATAGTTTCCACATCGGTAGCTGGATTGCTAGAGCCAAAACACTCGACACCAATCTGGTGGAACTGGCGTAAACGACCTGCTTGTGGACGCTCATAACGGAACATAGGGCCCATATAGTAGAACTTGCTTGGCTTTTGCACTTCTGGGGCGAAGAGTTTATTTTCCACATAGGAACGGACAACGGGCGCAGTTCCTTCTGGACGAAGGGTGATATGACGATCACCCTTGTCATAGAAATCATACATTTCCTTGGTTACGATATCTGTTGTGTCCCCGACAGAACGGCTGATGACCTCGTAATGCTCAAAAATAGGCGTGCGCACTTCTGCATAGTTATAGCGCTTGAAAATTTCACGGGCAAAGCCCTCAACGTACTGCCACTTAGCAGACTCAGCAGGTAAAATATCCTGCGTTCCTTTTGGTTTTTGTAATTTCATTGGGAATCCTCTTTAAACTTAATAGTCTTATTTTACCATAAATAGAGGGATTAAAACAGTATGAATAAAATTAGGATTTAGAAATCATTTTTGAGATTAATAATTGTCAAAAGAATAGCTAGCAAGGAAAGACCAACAAATAACATCCAAGTCAACTGTATATTCCATACAGCTAGAAGTGAAAAACAAGCTGTTCCCACAGGTATGGATAAGGTAAACAATAAACCTAAAAAATTACTGGTACGAGCTAGAACATCTGGGGCTAGATTTTTCATGAGCATGGCACTAATCTTTGGTTGAACTTTACCAGACACATAGAGAGTTAAAAATAGAAATAGCAAACCAAGCACGACTTGATTGAATACATTAGCTAGACCAATTAGACTGAGTCCTACGGTCGCCCACATCATCAATCTAGGCAGGGACTGCTTCCCAAAATAATCATTGCCCGTAAGGCTACTGATGATGATTGCTACTAAAACACAGAATTGATTGATAAATAGTGCCTCTGTGTAAGAAAAATTCAAGAGAGAATGGCTCAAAAAGAAGATGTTATAGATGCTTCCTAAAGCCCCACCCAAGGCATTAATAAGCAAGACAGCAAAGATCATGAAACCAAAGTTTTTCTGTCCACCTTTAAGAAAAACGAGACGTAAATTTCGGTAAATTGTTAGGAACTGGTCTTTGATAGAAAGCTTCTCATTTTTTAGGTTTTCACCATCAGCAGATGACATTGACAGACTCAATTTGCTTTTTCCTAAAAAGAGAATAAAGGCTGATACTAGGAAAAAGCAGGCATTGATTCCCGCAACAAGGGAAAAATTGTTGACAGATAGACCTAAGAGCCAAACTCCAAAAGCTTGACCACCAATAGCTGAAATATATGTGATAAACTGGGAAAAAGAATAAGCTTCCATCAGATCCTTTTCAGCTACTTTTTCCTTAACGAGAGGCATTCGCAAACCACCAGCAAAATCACTGATCACATCACTGATGACATTGATCAAACACAGGCTAGAAAAGGCAAAGAGACTAGCTTGCTGAACAACTAGGGCTGCCAGAAAAAATAAAACCGCCTGAAACAAACCGCTATAGACCATCCATTTGACCTTGTCCCTTGTGTAATCTGCCCGAATCCCTACAAAAACTGTAAAGAGAGTCGGAAGAATCATGACAATATTCGCCGTAGCAACAGCAAAAGAGGCTTGTGGCAAGGTCGATGCATAAACGACAAATACTAGGTTAAAAATCGAAGCACCAAAGGCATTGAAGAAGCGCGACAAAGTCAAGAGTCGATAAGCCTGATTTCTAAACAATAGTTTCATAGGTAATCTCCCTTCTTGTTATAATCCCTATATGAAGTATGACTATAGTATAGCACTTAGAAATTGAAAGGGAAAACTTTTGAATATATGCAACACACAAAATGAGCAAAGAAACGATAGAACTTTTGTAACGACCTGAGAGTAGTCAAAAGTTCTATCGCTTAAATTTTCAAATTATTTTCTTAGTTTGCAGATATTCAACAATCGGTTGTATTTCTGTAGTATTCAGCAGATTTGTTACAACCAAGCATCTCAAAAATATGAACAGCATCTTCCATCTTTTTCTGACCTTCCTTGACTCTACCCTGCTTGCTATCAAGAAGACCTTCAGCCCACAAATAGACAATTCGGAAATAGGTCTCATTTTCCTTGTAGAAATGCTCTTTGATGACACGTTTAAAATAAGAGGCATTGGTAAATTCTTCACACTCAATGCTGGCTAAAAAACCATTCAATAGCATAGTATGAAAAAGGTTTCGATTACTAGACATTTCCATTAGAAAATCGGATTTGCGGACCATTTCTCGTACATATCTAGTAAAAAGAGAAACAGACAAGAACGGAGAACTGACTGAGAACAAATTGAGTTCATAGATTCCCCAAAGCTCAGTAGAAAACAAGTAGTCATGAAGGACTTTCCCTTCCTCTGCCGTTAACTCAACCGTTTCATCCATACTCTTCATATAAGACTTGATAATGATGGCATTTAGAATATGTTTCTGTTTGTTTTGAGAATGGGCATGCTTTTGATACTCCTTGCGATATAAGTCCTCAAGAGGTGCTATATTCTTTAAATCCAAAACATCTGTGATTTCTTTTCTCAACTCCGAATCTGTATCATACTGAAAACCTCTCGCCAGAAAGAGGATTTCCTCTACACTAGCAGATATATTTTCTAGGGCAAACAGAAACTTTCCCACCGAAAGTTCACTCTGACCTGTTTCAAATCGGGACAACATGGACGGCGAAAATTGTCCCCCAGTTGCTTGTCTCAGCGAGATATTTCTTGACTCTCGTAATTGTCTAAAGACTTTTCCAATCTGCTCCATAGACTTCCCCTTGATTCCATATTTTCTTCATTCTATCATATTTTTCAGAAAATTCATCAAAAACTTGCCAAATTGTCAGAATTATGAGAAAATAGAGGATATTTATCACGTGGAGGGACTGTTATGAGAGACGATATCAAAATCAATGACCGCGCTTTGGCCTTACAAGACCAAATTATCGAAAAACTAGAGAAGGTTTTTGATACAGATGTGGAATTGGATGTGTACAATCTGGGCTTGATTTATGAAATTAATCTAGATGAAACGGGTCTCTGTAAGATTGTCATGACTTTCACTGATACTGCCTGCGATTGTGCCGAAAGCTTGCCTATCGAAATCGTCGCAGGTCTAAAACAAATCGAAGGTATCGAGGACGTCAAGGTTGAAGTTACCTGGTCGCCTGCCTGGAAGATCACACGAATCAGTCGCTACGGACGCATTGCCCTCGGACTGCCACCTCGTTAAGCAGGTAAATTACTTTTGAAGATGAAAAGAAGCAAGCCGAAGATGGCTTGCTTTTTGATACTCAATGAAAATCAAAGAGCAAACTAGGAAACTAGCCGCAGGCTGTACTTGAGTACGGCAAGGCGACGTTGACGTGGTTTGAATTTGATTTTCGAAGAGTATGAGTTTATTTTTTACCTGACTTGTCCATATTCCAGAAGTCTGTCACGGCTCCGCGAGAAGCGGATGATACGATATGGGCGTATTTACCGAGGACACCACGGCTGTAAAGTGGTGGCAAGGTTGTTTCTGCCTTGCGTTTTTCAAGTTCTTCTTCAGATACGGCCATGGAAATTTCTTTGGTATCTTGGTCAACTGTAACGATATCCCCTGTACGAAGGTAAGCAATCGGTCCACCATCCTGAGCTTCAGGAGCGATATGTCCGACAACCAGACCATATGTACCACCAGAGAAACGACCATCCGTCAAGAGGGCAACCTTGTCTCCTTGACCTTTACCAACGATCATGGATGAAAGGGACAGCATCTCAGGCATACCAGGACCACCCTTAGGTCCAACGAAACGAACAACAACTACATCACCATCAACGATTTCGTCTGTCAAGACAGCCTGGATAGCATCTTCTTCTGAGTCAAAGACCTTAGCAGGTCCAACGTGACGACGCACTTTCACACCTGATACTTTAGCAACCGCACCGTCAGGGGCAAGGTTCCCGTTCAAGATGATAAGCGGACCGTCTGCACGTTTTGGATTTTCAAGTGGCATGATGACTTTTTGACCTGGGGTAAGGTCTGCAAAGTCAGCTAAGTTCTCAGCAACAGTCTTACCAGTACATGTGATGCGGTCTCCATGAAGGAAACCATTTGCCAAGAGATATTTCATAACCGCAGGCACACCACCGACTTCATAGAGGTCTTGGAAGACATACTGACCAGATGGTTTCAAGTCGGCCAAGTGAGGCACACGTTCTTGGATCGTATTGAAGTCCTCAAGGGACAAATCAACATTAGCCGCATGGGCAATAGCAAGCAAGTGAAGAGTGGCATTTGTAGAACCACCGAGAGCCATGGTTACAGTGATGGCATCTTCAAAGGCTTCACGAGTCAAGATATCAGATGGTTTGAGACCAAGCTCCAGCATCTTAACAACAGCACGTCCTGCTGCTTCGATATCTTCTTTCTTGTCGGCTGATTCAGCTGGGTGAGATGAAGATCCTGGCAAACTCATACCAAGAACTTCGATAGCAGTCGCCATGGTATTAGCTGTATACATACCACCACAGCCACCAGGGCCCGGGCAGGCATTACATTCAAGACGTTTCACGTCCTCAGCTGTCATGTCACCGTGGTTCCATTTCCCGATTCCCTCAAAGACAGAAACCAAGTCAATGTCTTTGCCATCAAGATTTCCCGGTGCAATGGTACCACCATAGGCGAAAATGGCTGGGATATCCATATTAGCAATGGCAATCATAGAACCAGGCATGTTCTTGTCACAGCCACCGATAGCAACGAAAGCATCGACGTTGTGACCACCCATAGCCGCTTCGATTGAGTCTGCGATGATGTCACGAGATGTCAAAGAGAAACGCATACCAGGCGTTCCCATGGCAATCCCGTCCGCTACGGTAATGGTTCCAAACTGAACAGGCCAAGCCCCTGCAGATTTGACACCTTCTTTCGCCAATTTCCCAAAATCATGCAAGTGAATGTTACATGGTGTATTTTCCGCCCAAGTCGAAATCACTCCCACAATCGGTGTTTCAAAGTCCTTATCTGTCATACCAGTGGCACGAAGCATAGCACGGTTTGGTGATTTAACCATGCTGTCATAAATGCTACTGCGGTGACGTTTATCTAATTCAGTCATCTTATCCCTCCCGTTTCAGTTTCTACTATTATAGCACATTTTAAAGGCAATGAACAGAAGAAAATTCTTGAATTTTCAGAAAATTTCGATTAATTTGATTGAATGACTTCTAATTTTTTCATCTTTTTTTGTCAAGTAACTTTACTTTACAAAAAAAATGTGTTATCCTAGTATGGTTGATGAAAATCACTAGATTGAATCGAATTTAAATACCTAAAGGAGAAAAGAAAATGGCAGTACCTGCACGTCGCACTTCAAAAGCGAAGAAAAACAAACGTCGTACACACTACAAAGTAACAGCTCCATCTGTAAACTTTGACGAAACTACTGGAGATTACTCACGTTCTCACCGTGTATCACTTAAAGGATACTACAAAGGACGTAAGATCGCTAAAGCTGCATCAGCGGAATAATAGAAGGGAGATACCATGCGCGTAAATATTACACTTGAACACAAAGAATCTGGTGAACGCTTGTACCTTACTTCTAAAAACAAACGTAACACTCCAGACCGTCTTCAATTGAAGAAATACTCACCAAAACTTCGCAAGCACGTTGTGTTTACAGAGGTTAAGTAAGGGTTTCAGTACACGTCAATAGACGTCAAAATATTGATTTTAAGCGATTTTTGATTTTTTGAAACTCATTATATCGCACTACAAATCAATAAAAACTCTACCTTTTACTCTACCTTTTTTAGATAAATATATCATCTGGATATTGAAGTTAAGCCCTGCTATCATTTCGATGGCAGGGCTTTTTAATATTTGGTACACTAACTTCTTATCTATATTTTGGTGGATTTCAAGTTGACATCTACAAAGTTTAATGTTAGAATACATTCAAAAATATATTTGAATGAGGTATTTTATGATTCAAAATGTTGTTACTTCAATAATCCTGTATTCTGGGACAGCCGTAGACTTACTTATTATCCTAATGTTATTTTTTGCCAAAAGAAAAAGCAGAAAAGACATCATTAACATCTATTTAGGACAATTTCTAGGCTCTGTTAGTCTAATATTCCTAAGTTTGCTTTTTGCATTTGTCTTAAATTATATTCCTAGTAAAGAGATTTTAGGTTTACTCGGTTTGATTCCAATTTTCCTAGGCCTCAAAGTTTTGCTTTTAGGAGATTCTGATGGAGAAGCTATTGCAAAAGATGGTTTGCGAAAAGACAATAAAAACCTGATTTTTCTAGTCGCTATGATTACTTTTGCAAGTTGTGGCGCTGACAATATTGGTGTCTTTGTCCCATATTTTACCACCTTAAATTTAGCGAATTTGATAGTGACTTTACTTACTTTTCTAGTCATGATTTATCTCTTGGTTTTTTCTGCACAAAAATTAGCACAAGTCCCTTCTGTTGGAGAAACTTTGGAAAAATATAGCAGATGGTTTATTGCCGTTGTCTATTTAGGATTGGGGATGTATATCCTGATTGAAAACAACAGCTTTGACATGCTATGGGCTGTGTTAGGCTAGGAGAAAAAATTATGAAAAAAGATAGTATCTGTCAAGTGGATGTTATAAATCAACAAAATGTTACAACCGCAACGAACTACCTTGAAAAGGAAAAAGTCCAAAAATCACTTCGCATTTTATCAAAATTTACCGATAATAAACAGATAAATATCATCTTTTATCTCCTTGCCGTCGAAGAACTCTGTGTCTGCGATATAGCCTGTTTATTAAATCTCAGTATGGCATCTGCCTCCCACCATCTTCGTAAACTAGCCAATCAAAACATCTTGGACACTAGAAGAGAGGGGAAAATTATATATTATTTTATAAAAGATGAGGAAATCAGAGATTTTTTTAATCAACTAGGATAACAACTATTTCTACTACTTTCTACTTTTCCATGATTATAGGGGGATTATATATGAAATTTTTTGAAGAAAATTATTCACAAGAAATACCTACTCGTATCAAAAATTTAAGAAAAAAATACAATATTACACAAAGCGAACTAGGCAATGCAGGTCAAGTTAGTCAAGTTGAAAGTGGTAAGCGACCAATTACGAGTTCGATGTTAGTTTATTTAAATGCTCTAACCGCTTCGAGCTATACGTATATCGTTTTTGGAGAGTTAGATGAGTTTATTGAGAATCTGTTTCATTATTTTTTCAGTTCTATTTTATATAGAGATTTAGAGGCTGTAGATGAAAAACTATATTCTTTCATGAGTGATGATTTAATTTCAATCCAATCAAGTTGTCTAAGTATTGCCAAGACATTTGCAAATTTCAATATTCAAAGAAAAAGATTTATGATTTCTACTGAAACTGAAATGGATACTTTTCACAAGAAAGATGACATTGACGTATGGGTTGGTGGAAAAAGTTATAACCCCGCTAGAAGTTTTAGAACCCGTACCATCAATGAATTGACTGTCATTGATTTTGAAGAAATGTTTGATATTCTTTGGTTGATGTTAGGGGATAATTTAATTAAATCATTTGAAGTTAATGTCTGTGGTATCCTATTTGAATTAGGCGGAAATGACATACCCTCAACATTTAGGCAAGAAAACATTGATCCTCTCATCAATAAATGGTGGTATGATAATGTTTCGACAGAAATTATCCCTAATCTAATAAAAAAACTCAAAGAAAATCCCTTGTTTAATATCGGATTTATGGTAAATGATATATTAGAAAGAATGTATAAAGAGAATATTCCAAAATCTTACCTTACATCCGTCCCATTAGTTATTTCTCAAAAAGGAAGAACAACCTATTCGTTTAGTATGACTGGTGGTCAACAAATAGATGGAGTGAAATTCAAACAGATATATGAGGACTATATGAAATTACTCAGTCAAGGTAAGGATATCACAGAGTTATATCAAAAATATTCTAAAGAAGAGTTGGCAAATCTAGGCATTAATATTTATCAATCCAATGATATAGAAAGGACTGAAGAAAGAACTTTTGATGAAATTATCAGTTGGGTTTCCAACCCTTATGCAACAAGACCAATTCAAGAAAGGCACACTATTCAATTAGAGCCAACAAGATTTTCACTAGAGGATAAGAAAAGAATTGAAGAAGCTGCAGCTCAAGGACTAAGCGAAATCGACCTTATTGATTTAGTTGACCTATATGATATTAATTTAGACAATACAAGCGTCAATCGCCATATTGTGGGGTTATTGACTAATAACACCCAAGTAACATACTATTTCCAAGAACAATTAAATAAGGAGTTGCTGTCAATGGCTCACGCTTTAGATAACGTACAACAGGCCTTTATTAAATTATTAAGTGAAGAGGAGATACGAAAATTTGCTCTTTAAAGACTAGGTGAATCGCCTAGTCTTTTTTTGCGCCTCGTTTTACAAATTAGTCTATTGAAGTAAAAAAAGAAGTAAAAAATAAAAGAACATTACGCCTTATACTGAATATATCAAGAAAAACTCTTGATATAAATTTTAATAGTCCAAATTGATGGCCATCAAAGGACAGATTGAAACAAATATGATGACATGACGATAAAGGTCATGTCTTGCATAGAATTGTTTCGCTGTTTCTTTGTTGTGCCTTTTGGTATACTCAGCGTTCAATATTTGCTCATTTTGTTTCCTTCTGTCCAAAGGACAGAAAGGAGCTCATCATTATGAGTAATAAAGTACAAGAACGTCGTGAGCGTAAAATCAAAGAAGCTATTAAAGCTAAAAATTGGGATGAAGTAACTCGTTTGCTTCAACAAGAACAAAGTAACGCAGAACGTCGTGACCGATACCACAATAGACGAATCAAAGACGAAACAATAGCTAGCAAAAATGCCAAAAAGTCTGTACGTTATGATGTCATTGCAAGTTCTGATTTGAATCCCGAAGAAGCTTTAATCCTAGAGGAGTTAAGACAAGCTATTCGTGAAGCTAAAGCATCCCTATCAGAAATTGACAGTAAGATTGTTGAAATGATAGCGGAACAAGGTTCAAGCTATAAAGAAACGGCTCGCTATATCACTGAACATTATAAGAAAATGAGTGATGTAACTGTTAAATCCCATTATTGTAAAGCGCTAAAAAAATTAGCTCCTTTATTAAAAGCTTACCGCTAACCCCTCAAATCCAGTGTCTCTGTCACTGGATTTTTTGTAAAAAAAATTAAAAATTCAACAAATAACTTTGCGTTTAGCTGTCTCATTCTCCTTAGTAATGAGGAGGTGGTCAGATAACCTAAAAAACAAAGTCCAGCTCATGACCCAAACCGAGCCTGTCGCATTCACACTATCTCTTATTCATAAGGAGGATTTGCCCTATGGCGTTTAAAATGAAAACCACAAAAGGTGGTTATACAACTACATTGGCTGATAAAATTATCAGTCAAAAACAACCGATTTACTCACTTAGTACCGAACTTGAACCACAACAACGGTTTGAAGAAGGAAAACCAACCGGAGAAATCGTAGCTTATAAAGCATGGTTTGTACAGGAAGGGCAAGACCCTTTCCAAGTAAAATTTGAAGAAACGATTGAGCTTCCAGCTTTTCAATCCATGATTCAATTTGACACACTACAAGCCTGCGAAGTAAAATATAACATCTACTTCAAAGCAAATGGTATCAAGGAGGTTCGGTAATGACTTCACAATCTCGTGATGTGCTGAACCAATCTTACCTGCAATCTTACCTGCTCCAGAGCCTAAACATGGCTCTGGGGGCTTTAATGCAGGGAGAAACCAGCTACACCAATTCTTTTAATATTGTTATTCAAGCAGACGGCTTTATCTTTGTCCCTCGTCTACCATGTGCTTATATCCTTGATGATGACTTGTACAAGAAAATCTTTCTGATTACCAATGCTTCACTTTATCCACAATATACGCTTCTAAAACAAAACGCTACCTATTTTGTCCCTCTAGAAACAGATGACTTACACACTCAGCGTGGATTATTTTTCCCTTGGAAAAAGGGAATTTCAGAACGTTTAGTCATTCCAGATTTGGATAAGTTTTCAGCTAGCTTGCCACAGGGGAAAATCCCTATCATGAAGTACTTTGAACTCAATTTAGATAAGGTTAATCACTGGGCTATTGCTGGAAATTCAGGTTCTGGGAAATCGTATACTCTCACTTACTTCTTGAGTGTACTGAAGCATATGTCTGACTTGATTATCATTGACCCGAAATTTGATACCCCAAGTCGTTGGGCAAGAGAAAATCATATTTCCGTTATCCACCCTGTCGAAAACCGTTCAAAATCTGATTTTGTATCACAGGTCAACGAACAATTAAGTCAATGTGCAAATCTCATTCAAAAACGACAAGCTATCTTGTATGATAATCCCAACCATCAATTTACCCATCTAACCATTGTTATTGATGAAGTCCTAGCTCTATCAGAGGGAGTCAATAAGAATATCAAAGAAGCCTTTTTCTCCTTACTCTCACAGATTGCCTTGTTAGGACGTGCTACCAAAATCCATCTATTTTTAGTAAGTCAGCGTTTTGACCACAATACTATCCCAATTTCAGTAAGGGAACAGCTAAACGTATTGTTACAAATTGGAAACATCAATCAGAAAACTACTCAATTTTTATTTCCTGACCTCGATCCAGAGGGGATTGTCATTCCAACAGGACATGGTACAGGTATCATCCAAGTTATCGACAATGAACACCCCTACCAAGTTCTGCCCCTACTCTGTCCAACCTACTACACTAAGCGAGGTATCCTATGACCACAAAAAACTACTTTATAAGAAGTTTCAATCTTATACTATATTTATTTCTATTTGCACCTATCTGTTCTGCATTTGGATGGTTATTCAATTATCTTTCCGTTCAATTAACAAATATCACGTTTGTCAATTTAGATACGGTCAAAAGTATTACGGATATCATTAGTTCCGTTTGTCATGGATTTGCACTTATTTCTCTTCTACTTGCCTTATTTTTGGTTGGATTAGAAATAATACAACGGTTGAAAACAGATAGTCTTTGGAACTATATCCAATCTGTCTATCACACTTTTCTGTTGCGACACTTCCTGTTTCAGCGTGAACGAGTACAGAAGATAAGCAATCTTGAACATCAGACGGTTACTACTATCAACCCAATCCATAACGGATTTAACCGAGCTGTTCGTAAGTGTATCGTAGATATACGAAAAGATACCATCACTATTTTTCTAAAAGTCCCTAGAGACCAACAAGGGCAAAAAATCCTAAAAGAGATGGAAGCACAATTAAAAGAAGAAATCGTCAGCCAACACGCAGACTATTATTTCTCCTCTCCTATTCGAGTTCGTAACCAATTGTGGTTCACTGGACAAAAACGTTAATCCCTTGGGGCTGTGGCTTGCGTTAAGCAAAAGCCAGACAGCCCCTTTTTATATTCTTTTCTATCATGACCTATTGGGGTGACTACGACCCCCAATAGGTCAATAATCAATAATCACAAAAAATTCAATTTTTTCAAAAAAACTTTGCATACGACCTGTCATTTCTCCTTAGTAATAGAACCCAAAAGAAATGAGGTAACTGCCTATGGCAAAAGAACAGCGCTCAACCAAATGGACTTTTCTCTTCTACGAGGAAAGCGCACCAGAGAACTACTTGAATATATTAAAGGAACTCCATATTCCGTTTATTCTTAGTCCTTGGCACGATAAGGACGTTAATAGACAGACGGGAGAGTTCAAGAAATCGCACAAACACGGTGCTTTCTTCTTTGATTCACTGAAAAGCTATTCACAAGTATCAAATATCATCAGTGACAAACTAAACGGTCCAGCACATGTGGAGGTAGTTATGTCTCCCACTGGTTTATTTGACTACTTTACCCATGCGGAAAATCCAGATAAGACCCCCTACAACATTGAGGATATTGAAGTCGGTTGCGGCTTTAATTTAGAAAAATTCTTGATGGAGATGAACTCCTCGGATTTTATACATGAAGTAGTTGATATTATCGAAGAGAACGACTTTACCGAATTTGAAGAATTGGTCTGGTATGCCCGAGCAAACAATACCAATTTATTAGGGCTTATCATTGAACGTACATATTTCTTCGCCAAATACCTAGATTCACGAAGATACAATCCTAATCGACTCCATAATTCAAACACAGAGGAGAAAGAGAATAATGAATAACGAAAAATTAGAACAAATTGAACAATTATTGCAAACACTTATCAAACTCATTCAAATCAAAGAACAGAACATACCACTAAAGATAATACAACAGCGAGAATTGCTAAAACAGCTAAATATCTCCCCAAACACACTAAAAACTTGGGAACAAAAAGGATTAAAAAGATTAGAACCTCCTATAGAGGGAACTCGAACCGTCTTCTATCTACTAGATGATATTATCAACTTTTTACAATCCTAATTCTGAAAATTTGTGCTAAAATAGTTTTATCTAAAAGAAAGAGTGGTAACTATTTTAGCCTACTTCAATATCCATGAAGAAAGGCAAATATGGAAACTGAAACAATTATTCATAATGGCAAAAAAGTCATTAAAAAAATCAAAAAAGATAAGTCCATCTCATACACTTTGAAGGGGACATTTCTGGGAAAAGATATCAAAACTGGTAAGCAAGTCACTACTACCATTACAGCCAAGACACTAAAACAGTTAGATAGAGCAATCATTCAAGCACGACTAGAATTTGAAAAAAATGGCTCAACACGAGAAAAAGTTATCGTCATTGATACACTGGAAGATTTAGCTGAAGAATGGTTTAAATCATATAAAACCTGGGTTAACTCACATAATACTCTGAACAGAGTAAGAGGTTATCTTGATAATTATATTATCCCTAAATTTGGAGATTACAAACCAGATAAAATTGAATCTGCGGATATCCAGCTTTGGTTAAACGATTTGGCAAAGAAATCAAAAGAGTCCATTGAATCTGGTATAAAGCGTGCTGATAAAGGTAGTGCTAAAGATTTTGGTGCTGTTATCCATAAGTTGAAAGATATTTTTGACTATGGAATTACAAACTATGGACTAATCACTAATCCTGTTAGCACTGTTAAGATACCACCTAAGCCAAAATCAAATAAGCAACGCATCATGGTATTACATGATGATGGTCTTGTAATATGGCTTAATTATCTTGAAAGTTTAGATAACAATAGAGCCAATCGTAGATTTAAGTTAATTTGTAATACTCTATTAGCCTCCGCTTTGCGAATAAATGAATTACTTGCATTGACGATTGATGACCTAGATTTTGAAAATTCTTCTATTAACGTCAGTAAAACATTGATGTGGAAAACCGCAAATAAAAAAGATGGGACAAAAGGGGAAGTTATCTGTAAAGCTACACCAAAAACTGATGCAGGAAATCGCTCTGTCCCTGTCCCTCCCCCCATAATAGAAAAACTCAGAGATTTCCACCACGAAATGAACAAGTATCTTGAATTGCACAACAGACATAGAACAAAACTGATTTTCCCTACAATCTATGGGAACTATATGTGTGACAGAAACGAGAGAACAACTCTTAAGAAAAGGTTAGTAGGTCTTGGATTACCAAACTATGGTTTCCATTTATTCCGACATACTCATGCTTCAATGCTACTTAATGCTGGAACAAATTGGAAAGAACTCCAAGTCAGAATGGGACATAAATCCATTTCAACTACAATGGATACTTACGCTGAATTAGCACCACAACGAAAGTTAGAAGCTGTGGGGATTTATCTTGAAAAGATTGCTGAGCTAACGCAATAACTACTCTACCATTCACTCTACCTTTTATTATGTAGCATTCTAGAAACATTGATGTACCAACGTTTCTAACAGCTAAAATAGAAATTATTTAACTCTTACAGAAGTTAAATAAGCATTACTCAAAACGCCTTACTGGGCGTTTTTTGCTTTATTGGTTAGCAATCTATAGCTTTTCAGGAGAGACTTATGGCATTTTATCTTTGGATGTTCCCTCTACTCTTTATCTTTCACGATATGGAAGAAATTATCGGTCTTGTCCCTTGGATTCATCTCAACGAAACCTTGCTGGCTCAAAAGGCGCCAGCTATTCTCAAGATTCACAAAGGAATTACAACAGAGGGATTTGCCCTTGCTGTTTTTGAGGAGTTTATCATTGTCTTATCAATCACTTTATTAGCGTATTTTAGTCAATCTAGAGCGCTCGAATTAGTTTGGTTAGGAGGATTTGTGGCCTTTGCACTCCATCTCTTGCTCCATATTGGACAATCAATTCTTCTTCGCAAGTATATCCCCGCTCTCATTACTTCTATCCTTTGTTTTCCTATCAGTGCTTATTTGATTATCGACATCGTGCATTTGTGGCAGTTTTCGACTAGCGAATTTTTTCTATTTTCACTTGTCGGTTCAGGCATCGTCGTCATCAATCTCCTCTTTGCTCTCTGGCTTGGGAAAAAGTATTCCGCCCGGCTTGCCCATTACCATTAACAAAAGTTCCTTGCAATTTCAATATGCAGGGAATTTTTTTATCCTCCTTCACAGTTAATAAGTGTTCTATAGTTTTTTAAGACAAAGCAAAAAGCCCACTGTTGTAGGCTTTTCGTAAGATATTTCTTAAAATTAAAGCATTTTGTTGTAGAATTCAACGACAAGTGCTTCGTTGATTTCTGGGTTGATTTCGTCGCGTTCTGGCAAGCGAGTCAATGAACCTTCCAATTTTTCAGCGTCGAATGATACGAATGCTGGACGTCCAAGAGTAGCTTCAACAGCTTCAAGGATTGCTGGAACTTTCAATGATTTTTCACGAACTGAGATCACTTGACCTGGAGTTACGCGGTATGATGGGATATCAACGCGTTTTCCGTCAACAAGGATATGACCGTGGTTTACGAATTGACGAGCTTGACGACGAGTAGTCGCAAGGCCAAGACGGTAAACAACGTTATCCAAACGACGTTCCAAAAGAAGCATGAAGTTGAAACCTAGGATTCCACCTTTGATTTTTGTAGCTTGTACGAACAAGTTACGGAATTGTTTTTCACCTACACCGTAAGTGAAACGAAGTTTTTGTTTTTCAGCCAATTGCAAACCGTATTCTGACAATTTAGAACGGTTGTTTGGTCCGTGTTGTCCTGGTACGTAGTTACGACGTGCCAATTCTTTACCTGTACCTGTAAGTGAAAGGCCAAGGCGACGAGCTTGTTTCCAAGATGGTCCTGTATAACGTGACATGTGTATGTCCTCCTGATATAAATAATATTTCGGTGGAAATAGTCACTTAGAAAGCCCTGATTCGTGCAGATGCCCTTCGCCTAAACAGCCAAGGTTACTTGTCATAAGACACCTGTTGACGAGCTTCATGCTTTCCTGCTGCTATTTCACACAAAGGCTATTGTACCATGAAAAGCTAGATTTGTAAAGGGATTTTACGCCTTTATTTCAAATTGAGGCTGAATGTAAACTTGCTTCCTAAGCCATACTGACTTTCTGCTGTGATTTCGCCACCAAGCTGATGGGCTAGTTCGCGTGCAATCGCAAGTCCTAATCCATGTCCACCCGTCTTCATATTGCGCGAAGTTTCTACACGATAAAGTCGTTTAAAGATCTTTTCCAAATCTTCAGGAAGGATCCCCTGACCCTCGTCTTTCACACTGATTGTCAGTTCTTGTTCTGTTAATTGTGCAAGAACCTCGATTCTGGTTCCTGGTTCTGAATATTTAAAGGCATTGTTTAACAAATTGACCAGAATGCGAGAAAGTTTGTCAGAATGGCTCTTGATTTTCGCCGACTCAGGTGATACTCGAATGTAAACATCTCGCTCCTCTTGTTCAATCTGGAGTTGAAATTCACTCATTGACTCAATCAACAGCTGATCTAAAAAGACCTCTTCGACTTCTTCATCAGCAGTATCTTGAGGTTGGGTGTTAAGAGTCAGAACATCCAATTCCTCCACTAGCTTGTTTAGACGCTCGGTTTGCCGACCAATCGTGGTTAAGTAGTGGAGCCGCTCCTCTTCCTTGATCACTCCATCTAGAATTCCCTCCACAGTAACCTGAATGGAGGTAATGGGAGTTTTAATATCGTGAGAGAGCTGCGCAATCATCATTCTCTTTTCCTGCTCGCTCTCATCAAGTGATTGAAAGGTAGCTTGCAAATTGTGGGACATGTCATTAAAAGCCTGCCCCAGCTCTTGAAATTCTAATGGGCCTTTGGTTTCAATTTCTGTGCTGAAATCCTTGCTGGCTATATCCTGAGCTTGTTTTTTCAAATGTTTCAGAGAAGAGAACACTGGCGACAAAAGAAAGATGCTCACTGCAGCGCCAATGAAACTAGCAATCAAGGTCATTCCAACGAGAAAGTAAACTTCACTTTTCTCGATCAACATCCGTTGGACTGCCCAGAAAACGACCAAAATCGTTAGTAGAGTCGACACTAGATACCCCACTAAAATATAGTTTTTTAATTTCATTTTCTACCTCTTGGTCTTTCCATTTTATAGCCCAAACCCCAGACAGTTTTGATAGCAGGAGCATTTGAATTTGTATACTTGGTCAACTCTTGCCTCAAGGCATGGATATGAACATTGAGTGTATTGGTATCATCCACATAGTCCTCTTGCCATACCTTCTCATAAAGTTCCGTCTTTGAAAAGACTCTCTCGGGATTGCTGGCTAATATCCATAGAAGTTCAAAGGATTTTACTGTCAATTCCAAAGGTTGCTCCCCAATGCGAACCTCATGAGTCACATGGTTGATCACTAAGTCACCAAACTCGATCTGTTCTGTCTCTCCTCCACGGCTAAGGCGACGCAAGATATTATTCACTCTTAAAACCAATTCGCGTGGGCTAAAGGGTTTGACTATAAAATCATCTGCCCCCAAACTTAATCCATAAATCTTATCCTGTTCGCTTGTCTTAGCAGTTGTAAAGAGGAAGGGTTGATCCGGAGCGATATACTGAACTTCACTGATAAAATCATACCCGTCCATATTGGGCATCATGATATCCGTGATAATGAGGTCGATAGATTTTTTTCTGAAAAGCTCTAATCCCTCCTTGCCATCATGGGCGACCAAAACGTCGTAACCTGCCTGTATAAGATAGCGGTTTTGAATATCTAGAATATCTATTTCATCATCAACCAGCAAAATTGTCTTTTTCATCTGACACTCCTTCGATAAAAACAGTGTTATACTTGCTTTAGTATAACACTATTTTCTCTAATGTTTAAGTGATTTGAATCTTAATCTTCTCGTTTGCTTGTCAAACCCAAAAGTCCAACAAGACCTGCCAAGGCTAGACCAAAGATACCAAGGCCAGCTGTAGCTGTTTTAGCTTCCCCAGTATTTGGTAGCATCGCTTTATCATCTTTTTTCATCATATTAGCCATTGGGCTAGAAGCTGGTTGATCGACCTTCATATCTGACATATGGTGATTTGTACCCATCATACCCTCAGTCGTACCTGTAGAGCCTGTTTCAGAAGGCTTCGTATTCATCTGACCTTGTTGAGATGGTATTGTCGCCATTTCTTTTCCACGAAGTCGAATCGTTACTTGACGAGTAGCAATCAGATTGGTCAAATCAGGTTTGCCATCTTTAGAACCATAGACTTTAACAGTAGCTAGGTATGTATGGGTTCCGTTAGCTCGAAGTTGATCCAGCAAGGCCTGACCATCTTTGCCAACCGTATTGCCATTCAAATCCACTTCGTAGAAATATTGGCCTTTAGCCAAGCCTTCAAGTGGCAATAGGGCAGGATTTTTAGCTGTTCCGTTGTCGGACCATGGAGCTTTGTCTGAAGCTTTTAACAAGAGGCGAGTCAACATACCATCTCCACCAAAAGCTTCGTATGGAATAACTTGGTTGACACCGGCCAAGAATGGACCCGGAACATTTGCTTTTTCAAGGTAGCTAGCTGGAACATCAATCATGTCTTTGACATTGTTAACAACAGACTCTTTGACCTGATTTGGTGTGGTCAAGCCATTCAAATTAACAGTCAAATCTTTAGTCGCTACGAGGTTAGTTAAGTCAGGCTTGCCGTCTTTTGCACCGTACACTTTGATGGTAGCTTTATAGCTATGTGTGCCGTTTTGTTTCAACAAGTCAAGCAGCTCTTTGTCAGATTTGCCTTGGGTGCCTGCTAAATCCACTTCATAGAAGTAAAGGCCTTTGCCCAATTTCTCTACTGGTGGGAGAGCGGGATTTTTAGCTGTTCCGTTGTCTGACCATGGAGCCTTATCAGATGCTTTCAAGATAAGGCGAGTTAACATGCCGTCACCAGCGAAGAATTCGTATGGAATGACTTGGTTGACACCAGCTGTGAATGGTCCTGGGAAGTTAGCCTTGTCCAAGTAAGTGGCTGGGACATCTACTGTGTCTTTGGTGTTGTCAGCCACACCTTTTTGCACTTCAGCTGGGGTGGTCAAACCATTCAAATTAACAGTCAAATCTTTAGTTGCTACGAGATTGGTTAAGTCAGGCTTGCCATCTTTCGCACCGTACACTTTGATGGTAGCTTTATAGCTTTGAGTTCCATTTTGTTTTAAAAGATCAAGCAACTCTTTGTCAGATTTGCCTTGGGTTCCAGCCAAGTCTACTTCGTAGAAGTAAAGGCCTTTGCCCAATTTCTCTACTGGTGGGAGAGCGGGATTTTTAGCTGTTCCGTTGTCTGACCATGGAGCCTTATCAGAGGCTTTCAAGATCAGGCGAGTCAACATGCCATCTCCAGCGAAGAATTCATATGGAATGACTTGATTGACACCAGCTGTAAATGGACCTGGGAAATTAGCTTTGTCAAGATAGCTAGCTGGGACATCTACTGTGTCTTTGGTGTTATCAGCCACACCTTTTTGCACTTCAGCTGGGGTGGTCAAACCATTCAAATTAACATCCAAATCTTTAGTTGCTACCAGATTAGTTAAGTCAGGCTTGCCGTCTTTTGCACCGTACACCTTGATAGTAGCTTTATAGCTTTGTGTACCATTTTGTTTCAAAAGGTCAAGCAACTCTTTGTCAGATTTGCCTTGGGTGCCTGCTAAATCCACTTCATAGAAGTAAAGACCTTTGCCCAATTTTTCTACTGGTGGGAGAGCGGGATTTTTAGCCGTTCCATTGTCTGACCATGGAGCTTTGTCTGAAGCTTTCAAGATAAGACGAGTTAACATGCCGTCACCAGCGAAGAATTCATATGGAATGACTTGATTGACACCAGCTGTGAAGGGACCAGGGAAGTTAGCCTTGTCCAAGTAAGTAGCTGGGACATCTACTGTGTCTTTGGTGTTGTCAGCCACACCTTTTTGTACTTCAGCTGGGGTGGTCGCTGGTTGAGCTTCACTAGCTTCACGGTCTTGTCCAGAAACTGTAGACGCAGGACTTTCCGCAGGTTTAACTGCATCTTCTGTTTGTTTCTTAGAGTCAGGTTGTGCTTGTACTTCTTCTTTTGGCGCTACTGCAGGCTCTTTAGCAGTTGCGTCCGCTTTTTCTGAAGAGCTTGTAGTATCCAAGCTTACTTTAGGTGCTGAGTCTGCTTGTTCTGAAGGAAGAGCTACATCAACTGCTTTTTTGAGAACCTCTGCTGGTAAGTCGCTCTTTTCACTCACCGAAGCAGCGTCTGGCACAACTTGGGCAGGTGTCGGATTGACGACATCAGCACGTGCAGAACTTGGTTGACCAACTAGGACAAAGAAGCCACTAGCCACAACAACTGAAGCAACACCGACACTGAGACGGCGAATTGACCAACGAGTATATCTCTGATTTGGATTGAATTTCATAGGATTCTCCTTAGAGTTTTCTTTTTTTTGATGACTCTAGTATAATCTCCTAAAATTAAAAAGGATTAAGAAAAAGTTAAAATTTTTCTTAAATCCCTCTTATAAAATACTTATATTGACTCGTTAATTATTTGGATAGAGAGTACCCTTCCTCTCCTACTCACTCAGTTCAGCTAGGGTGTCCAGATGTTGGTTATTAATGACGGCCATGATGTAGGCATCTGCTTGCAAGAGGTCATTGGGTCCGAATTGGACATCCAGGGGAGCATTTTCGTAGGAACGAAAGCCAAGTACGTTGAGGTTGTATCGCCCACGTAAATCTAGCTGACTGAGGCTTTTACCTACCCACGATTGAGGGATTTTCATCTCGACAATCGATACATTCTTGTCTAGCTGAAAGACGTCTACGCTGTTATGAAAGAGGATGGTCTGTGCCAATGAGCGCCCCATTTCAAACTCTGGTGAGATGACTGCGTCTGCGCCAATTTTTTCTAGAACCTTTTTAGCTGTATGGCTTTTGACCTTGGCAATGACGGTCGGCACTCCTAGACTCTTGCAGTGCATAACCGCTAGAACACTGGACTCCAGATTTTCCCCCGTTGCGACAACTACGGTATCACAGGTGTCAATCCCCGCTGATAGAAGGAGTTCTTCATCCGTGATATCTCCAACTACCCCACGCGCCAGCACAGGTTCAAATTGATTAATGCGTTCCTCGTGGTCATCAATAGCAATGATATTCATGTCATGCTTGGCTAGAGCAGCCAAAACACTGCTCCCAAAAATTCCCAAGCCTAAAATTCCAATTGTCCGATCTGACATCGTTCTTCCTTTCTTATCCGATAGTGATATCTGCTTTCATATAGTGAATCGTATCTTTCTTGTCTGGCTGGTATTCCGCTACACTGACCAGTAGTGTCAAGGGACCAATACGGCCGATAAACATCAGCAACATAACGATGCTGAGGGCTATCTTACCTAGCTCCGGTGTCAAATTTGCCGTCACCCCAACTGTCGCAAGGGCTGAAATGGTCTCAAACATGAGGTAGATAAAACGCGGATTTCCCTCTGCTGTTATCCCTAGCAGGATCAAGCCCAGCAAGAATGTTAGCAAGAAGATAATAAAGACACTGAAAGATTTTTGCACGGTTCGGGGTTCAATGGTCCTCCGAGCCACATTGGCATGAGGCAAGCCCAATAGTTCGCTACGAGCGAAGACCAACAAGACAAAGAAGGTCGTAATCTTGAGCCCCCCTGCTGTCCCCCCAGGTGCCCCTCCCAGAAACATCTGCAAGATGTAGATCAGCAAGGTGACCGGTCGAGCCTGGGTGTAGTCAATGGAAGCAAAACCTGCCGTTCTCATGCTGACTGTCTGGAAGAAACTAACCAGCAATTTCTCTGGAGCGCTGAGATTTCCAATCGTTCCAGGATTGTTCCACTCGATGAACAAAGTCGATACGGTTCCAAAGAGCAGAATTCCCGCCGTTAAAAAGAGAACCAACTTGGTATGGAAACGCAGGCGGCGTTTCTTCTTTTTCCCAAACTGGGTCGCTAGGTCAAACCAGACCATAAATCCTAGACCACCTGTGATAATCAAACCAGCAATCACTAGATTGATCAAGGGGTCCGTTTGAAAGGCTACCAAACTCGTACTTCCAAAATTATCAAATCCAGCATTACAGAAGGCTGAAACAGCCAAAAAGATAGAGGTTAACAGTCCTCGGCCCCAGCCAAATTCCGGAATAAATCGGAAACTCAGGAGAAAGGCACCAATCCCTTCCACCAAAAAAGTCGTCAGAAAGATTGAGCGGATGAAGTCCTTTAGAGACTGGGTTTCTCCATAACTGAAACTTTCTTGAATGGTCTCCCGGCCACGAAGACTGAGCTTTTGCTTGCCTTGGATATAAAAGATTCCGATAAAGGTCATAAGACCCAAACCGCCAATCTGGATCAAGAGCATACAGATCAACTGGCCCCATATATTGTAAGTAGAGGCTACCGGCTGGGTAAAGAGCCCTGTCACACAGACCATGGACACGGTCGTAAAGAGATGGTCAAAGTAGGTCGCTTGTGACGTAGCTGCCTGCACAAAGGGAAGGCTTAAAAGGAGCGAGCCCAGGAAGATAACTAAGGCAAAACTTAAAAAGATGCGACGGGCTGGCGATAACCGAGACAGCGTCGTCTTTATTTTTTCCAAAAAAGATTTGAATAACATAGCTACATTCTACCATAAAAATAGTCAGAACACTCACATGTGGTGCACAATAGCAAGACAGAGTTCGAGTGCCTTATCAAAAGCTTCTGAACCCCAGTCACGACTGTCGTAGTTGTCCAGATCTGCCAAGGAATCTGCGGTAAAGAGCAATTCCCCCCAGACAACTCCACGTAGCTGAGCTACTGCCGCCAGAGCCGAACACTCCATCTCCACAACAGCACAGCCTTCTTCCTTACGATAAGCAACCTTTTCAGCCGTCTCTCGGTAAAAACCATCTGTCGTCCAGGTCATGACTTCCTCGTAAGGGATGCCTCTTTGCTCCAAAATTTGCTCAATGGCAGAGATAGCCTCAATCTGCATCTCCATATAACGAGAAGGCGCTACATAGTGGTAGCTGGTCCCCTCATCTCGCAAAGCCCGAACAGGGACGAGAAAGGCATTTTCCTCTATATCGGCTAGGACTCCACAAGTACCAGTGGAAATGATTTGCTCCACACCATAGCCAATCAACCAATCCATAAACTGGGCCGCTGGGGCAGAGCCCACGGGTGCCTGGGCTAGACAGATCTCCTCGCCCTTGTAGTTGACGACATAGACTGGATAAGTCTTGGTGGCCGAAACGAACTCACCAACACAATCCGCCCCTACTTCCTGAGCGTAGCGGTCAATCTCTTCCTCCAAAAAAGCATAGATGCACTTCTTTGGCAACTTTAAATCTAGCCCCTCATGTGTTGGCATAAGGACCGCCTGGGGATTGTCATCAAACTCTAAAATGGGAATCGCATGTTTCTGAATCATAGCCCACCTCCTGTAATTTTGTACTATTGTATCAAAAGCTGACGGAGTGTCAAGGAGTTGACTTTAGCAAGCCAGAAATCTCCTCTTCCATACATTTAAGAAATCGTTGCACTGCTGGAGAGGTCGGTTTCTGTTTTAGTAAAGTGATTGAGGAGTTATAAATACCAAATTCAACAACAAAAAGACATGAATCTGAAATAAGCAGAACATGTCTTTTTTAGCTTGTTTTAAAGTTAAGTAAATAAACCTTAGTTCTTCTAGAACTCCCTTATTTCCATAAACCACCTAAAATCTGTTTTTCTAATAAGTCTAGATCTTCTTCCTTTATTTCTCCGTTGTCACTAACGATATAAAGCTGAGCGAAGTAAGCCAACAACGGGCCAACACAAATACGAACCATTTGAGGAATCGTTAACTCTGGATTTACACGTGGATCTGCTAGCAATTCCTTATGAAGCACTCGAAGTTTATCTTGAATAGCATTCCAGATAAAAATCTGTTCATTTTTTAGTTTTTTATTTGAAAAACTCTCCTGCAGAATGATTTTCATCAAAGCACGATTTTTTTTGAGATAGCTCATACGATCATGGACGAGATAACGAACCCTCTCTTCTGTCGTTTCAAAAGCTAAGAGTTCCTCAAAAAAACTACCGAAAATGCCTGGGACTACAGGATGTAAAATAGCCGTCAGTAAATCATCCTTCGTCTTAAAATACTTAAACAAAGTTGCCTGGCTTAGTCCAGCACGCTCAGCTATGTGAAGAGTTGAGGTCCCATGGTAACTCCTGGTTGATATGAGATCCACTGCTGCCTGCATGATTTTTTTCTTTCCTTGAGGGTAATTCGCTTCTTCTAAATAATCTTCAAACGATTCAAAAACAGTCTTATCCATCTAATCTTCACACCTTTTTAGCATTATTTATGTTGATTTCTAAACTTTACGATAACGACGCAATCCAACAATATTAAGAATTGTTAAAATGATCAAGAAAACCATTAAAACACCAAGATTTGGCAAAATATCACCAAGATTGTGTCCGTAAAGAATAATCTGGCTTATTGCATCACCAGAATAGGTTAATGGCAAAAATTTCCCCACAGTTGGAGCCCATTCTCCCATGGATGACAATGGAATAATCCCTGAGAAAAAAAGTTGGGGCATAATCACGAGAGGAATAAATTGCATCATTTGGAATTCTGATTTTGCTAGAGTAGACAAGAGAATTCCAAAAGCTAGTGCTACAAGAGCCAGTACCACATTAACTATTATAACATTTAAAATACTTCCTACAACTTCTACATCTAGTAGCCAAATTGCTGCTAAAACGACAACTGCCGTTTGAAAAATCGCAATAATACCGTAAGACAACATATAGCCATAGACAATTTCAGATCGTTTCACTGGTGTTGCTAACAAACGTTCTAGTGTTCCACTGGTGCGCTCTTTCAAAAGCGCCATACCTGAAATCAAAAAGACAAAGAAGAAAACTACAAAACCTATCAAAACCGGAATCATACTGGTAAAGAAGCTTGTATTTTCATCTCCATACTGGTAAGACTCCTTGATTTCTGGTGTTTTTGCGTCCGAGTCCAATTGTGGAAGAGCTTGTTTAACACGAGATACTAACTGATCGGTGCCTTCACTGGCGATACTCGTTCGTAACACTTGTCGTATCATAGATGTTTTGGAGGCGTCTGTGTTTGCGTAGTCGACCTGGTACTCACCGTTTTTATAAGAAATCACAGCATCGACTTTTTCATTTGCTAGCGCTTCTTTGGCTTGATCTAAGTCTTGATAAGTCTCGACGTCCACATGATCGAGCTCATCCATTTTCGTTACCAAACCAGTTGGTAGATCCTGTGTTGCTAACTTGACATTCACGGTTGTACTAGCTGAAAACATGAGGTTCATCAACCACATGATAAAAACAGGTGCTATAAACATCAGGGCTAGAGTTCGTTTGTCACGAAGTAATTCTTTGATGACCTTTTTTGCAATCGCTATTGTTCTCATTTTACTCACCTTCTGCTTTTAAAAATACTTCTTCAATACTTGAAACTTGATAACTTTCTTTTAAGTGTTGCGGTGTATCAAAAGCAATGATTTTTCCGCCTAATAATAAGCCGACCTTATCCGTCAACTCTGCTTCATCCATAACATGGGTAGTAACTAATATCCCAACCCCATTGTCTCTAAGCGCGAATAATTCTTTCCAGATTTTCTTTCGAAGAGAAGGGTCGATTCCAACTGTCGGTTCGTCCAAAATCAAGAGTTGAGGATTTCCTAAAAGCGCGATAGCCAGTGACAAACGCCGTTTCATTCCTCCAGAATAACCAGATACCGCCTTGTTTAAGTAGTCTGTCAGATCTACTACTTGAGCTATATAAGCAATTTCCGCCTTCAGGTCTTTTTTAGAAAGCCCCTTTAGCTGACCAAAAAATTCCAGATTTTCTTGGCCTGACAAGGTCTCGTATAAAGCATCTGATTGGGCCATATAGCCAATATCTCCTAAAATATAGCGATTGGGCATAGTGTGATTTAACACTAAAGCTACGCCTCCATCAGCCTTTTCCATTCCTAACGTAGTCTTAATCATAGTTGATTTACCAGCACCAGACGGACCAATTAAGCCTATAATTTCTCCTGGCTGCAATTCAAAGCTGACATGATTCAGAACTATTTGATGGTCAAAAGATTTTACTAAATCTTGTAAATGTAGTAATGTTTTCATTTACTTCCTCCTTGGTGAGTGATTACTCACTTGCTAAATATAAACCTATTGTAGTGAGTAATCACTCACTTGTCAAGAGAAAGAGTTAAATTCTTTAAAAAAATAAAACACCAGATTCGTATCTGATGTTTATAATGCACATGTCTTATTTCTAAAAATGTTTTTGAACTTCCTCTCTATACTCCGAAATGGTCTTTCCTGCCCACTTTTTAAAGGCCTATTCTTCCTCTACTTTTCTCAGCCAATCCAACCATCGTCATTGCTATCGCAACTCTAATAACCTTAGCAATGGAAATCCATTTCACGCATTTTTATATAACCCGAACCAAGAAGTTCTCAAGTCCTGATTGGAAGTTATTTTAGCTACAATCCATCTCTCAAGCACAAAAACTCTCCCTTCTCTTTCGAGAAAGGAGATTCTTTTTATCCTTGTCCGCCAGGGGCTGGACCTTCGCCTTGAGGGCCTCCATTTGGTCCTCCGCCACCAGGCATAGAGTTGACAATTTCCGTTTGTTTTTCACCGTTGAGATAGATATCTCCACCTGTGTAGGTCGCAGTTCCATCAAAGTCAAAACCTGTTTGACCAGTCATTTTAATGGTTCCACCTGTGACTGTGATATTGCCGTTCGAGTCGATTGGATCTGTATCTCCTTGACCGACTTCTACTGTCAGGTTCCCACCGTTCATGGTGAAGAAGATTTCACTCTGTTGGGCGTTTTTATTAGCTGCGTTGACTCCATCATCTGTCGAATAGATGCTAATGTCCCCACCGTTGATAGTGATTGACTTACCTTCAAGTCCTTCTGCCGAATTCTTGACGGTGTAGGTACCACTATCGATAACCAGGTCTCCAGAAGCGTGGATGCCATCATCTCCTGCTGTGACGGTGATGTTGTTGTTGGATAGGTACATGGTTCCGACTGAAGTATCCTCGTCATTGTCCACCTTTACGCCATCTTCCTTGGCATCGATAGTCATGGTCGTACCAGTGATGTTGAGTTCATCATTGACATTAAAGGCATCGCCAACTGCTGTGATGTTATAGATTCCACCCGTGATGTGGAGAGTGTCATTGGCCTTGATACCATTGTTCTTCTTGCCATCTACATTGAGAGTTCCTTTCCCGTTAATGGTCAAATCCACCTTAGAAAAGAGAGCTGCGTCAGCCTTTTCATCGCTGTTAGAGCTTGAGTCAGAGAGACTGTTGGTAGTTCCCTCTGCTAGAGTCAAGTAGACATGACCAGCTGATGTCGCAGATATCGCTGCATTGGTATTGGTCATGGTCGCACCTTTTAGGACTAGATGAACATCTGCAGACTTATCTGCCTCAATCTTGATCTGCACTCCGTCAGACTGACCTGAAATTACATAGGTTCCAGATTTTGTGATTGTCACTGTTGATTCAGAGACTGTCACCCCATCTCCAGAGACGTTTGCTGATGAGCCAGATAGCTCAATCTTAGAAGCTGTGCTTTCGTCATAAGAAGTATCATTGTCCTTCTCTGTAAAATAGGATGATTGGTTTGTCTTTGTTGCAGTTGTTGTGGCACTATTTGTCGTTGCATTGGTATTGGATGTAGTTGTTGACTGGACACATGCTGCCATCAGCACCATTGCCGTTAAACTCGTTGCGAGTAGGGTCCATTTTTTTGATTTCATACCTTTTTCCTCTCCTTCGTATGATATAGCTAGACAGTCTACAGAAGATTCCTGAAACAAAACTAAAACTTTTCTGAAAGTTTCCTTAAATTCAGTTTCACTTAAGTTTCGCTTAATAAAACTTTTAGAAATGTCCTCTAGACTTGTTCCAAGCAAGTTTACCTTGTTTAATCTATGATTTATCTAAAGGAGAAATTGCTTATGAAACCCCTAGAAACAAGCTTTGAACGGATCGAAACCAAGTACCTGGTCTCTAAAACAGACCTACAGGATTTAATAGAAGATTTGAAAGACTACCTCGTCGAGGACGACTATCCGACTTCGACCATTTCCAATATCGACTTTGATACAGAAGATTTTCAACTCATCCAAGACTCCTTGCAGGATCAGCATAAGAAGGAAAAAATCCGTATGCGGACCTATCTCGCACAGCCAAGCGCTGACAGCCCCGTCTTTCTAGAAATCAAGTCCAAAGACGATTCCGGTATCGGTCACAAGCACCGCGTCCTATCCCAGTCCGATACCATCACCCAACTCATCACCAAAGGTTGGGGAGAAGACCTGATCAAAGATAGCTTTATGGTAGCAGAGGTTCAAAAGTTACGCCAACGCTACAGCGAGGCTCTCAAACCGCGTATCTATATTTCTTATGACCGTTTTTCACTAAAAGAAAAAAAGAAAATCCCAGGATTCCCCTACCAGAAAATTCGTGTCACTCTTGACCAAAACCTGACCTATCGTGATAAACAGGTCTGCCTATTTGCTGACAAGGAAGGCTTGCCTCTCATAGAAGACGAACTGGTCATCATGGAAATCAAGGCGCCTGGTGATAAACCTCAATGGCTAGAGGATATCCTTGATAAGTATGGTCTGGTAGAGCAAAAATTCTCAAAATACTCCTGCGCCTACCATAAATCACAAGGGCTAGCCTATGCCCCACAACCTATCGGAGAAAGTGTAGGTAATGCTTATGTCTAACCTTTTTAACTCTATTTTCAACGACGCAACCGCCACTGCTGACCCCCTCCAACTCCTACTCGCCCTTGTCGTCAGTCTTTTTCTAGGACTAGCACTCAGCTGGGCCTACAAGCAACGGACTCTTTACACACGGGAATTTGTCATCAGTTTGACCCTTTTACCTTGTTTGATGACGCTGGTCATCTTCCTCGTCAATGGCAGTCTCGGAACGTCGATTGCAGTGGCAGGAACCTTTAGTCTCATTCGTTTCCGTTCTGCAACGAGTGGCTCTCGAGAGCTAATCGCTATCTTTCTAGCTATGATCATCGGTCTGGCGGCAGGGACAGGCTATCTTTTCTTAGCCGTTCTCTTCACAGTCTTTATCCTGGGCATTTGGCTCCTTTTGGAAAAACAACAGAGCAAGAGCAATCACCAACGTCGTCGACTCTTAACCATCACACTTCCCAATAAAGAAGACCGCCTAGATACTATCCAGGTCGCGCTGGATCAATTTTGCACCGAGTCTGACCTTGTCTCAGTAGATACCAGCAACTCTGGTGAATCCTTGCAAACCGTCTACGAAGTCGATCTCCATCCTCAAGTAGACGACTTTCAACTGACGAGCTACCTGACAAGCAAGATATCTCAGTGCGATGTTTCCTTGACCAAGAAAGCTAAAAAGAAGAAAAATCTATAAGACTAAGATAAAGATTATAAAAAGAACAGCCCAAGCTGTTCTTTTTAGTTTTCTTTTACTGGGATTTCCTTGATGACACGCGCAGGATTCCCAGCTAGGACGACATTATCTCCGAAGGACTTGGTAATCACGGCCCCCGCTCCTGCAACGACGTTATTTCCCAGTGTCACTCCAGGAAGGACAATGACGCCACCTCCAGCCCAGAAATTATCTCCAATGGTGATGGGCTTGCCGTATTCGACCCCTGAATTGCGTTCATCCGGATCCAGTGGATGGAGTGGGGTTAAAAACTGACAGTTGGGGCCAAGCATGGCGTTGTTCCCGATGCGAATCGGGCAAACATCCAGCATGGTCAAGTTCCAATTAGAATAAAAATTTTCCCCTAGATGGATATTGACTCCATAATCGACCACCAAGCGTGGATTGATATAAAGATTTTGCCCAGTTGAGCCAAACCAAGTCTTGATGATTTCGGATCCCTTCAAGGGATCTTCTTCCTTGTTAAAGGCAGCCTGTTTTTGGCGAGAAGCTTGTGCCAAGGCACGCAACTCTGGGTCCGACGGACGGTAAGGCTCCCCTGCTATCATTTTCTGGTATTCGCTAGCCATCTTATCACCTCACACTTACTTTGGACTCATCATATCAAAAAGCCTTTGAAAGGTCAAGAATAGCCTGCTTTCTAAACTCTCAAAACCAATCCCCTCCCAAGTTAAAACAACTTGCTTGACAAAAGCTTGACTTCATGGTTTAATATACCCCATAAGGGTATATTAGGAGGTACCTATGTTTCACTTATTTACAAAAATTGACAGTATTTCTACCAGCGAGTTAGAAGCTAAACTCAGAGAACCGATTCAGCTACTGGATGTTCGGACGCCTATGGAATTCCGGAGAGGTCATATCAAAAATGCCAAAAATGTTCCTTTAACGGAAATCGGTTCTTACACACCTGCGACAAAAGAAACACTTTATGTCATTTGTCACTCTGGTGTACGAAGTAAACTAGCTGCGAAAAAACTTAAGAAAAATGGTTACGATGTCATCAATGTACGAGGCGGTATGAGCGCTTGGACAGGCAAGGTCATCTAGAAGCATCAAATGGGCTACGCAGCCTTGAACCTTATCGAAGGTCTGAGCGATAATATCCAATGGTGTCCGCTCGAAGACGATCTGACTAAGGGTAAAAATCCCTATATATACGGACAAGTGGCGAATTTCAGGGGGCGACCCAAGGTCGATACCATCGAACTATGGGAGAACTTGGATGAATCGGACAAGAACCAGCCCTACATCCTTAGCTGCCACAGTGTTTTGCGCAGCTATATCACAGAGCGTATCCTCTAGTGGCAGGATTTACCGTCCAAAACCTTGATGGCGCTTATTCACAATATAAAATGGCTAATCCAGAAGGAGTCGAATATGGAAACGAGTATCAGCATGACTGACTTTTATGAAAAATACCTAAATGAAAATCTAAACCTTATCGATGTACGTGAAGTGCATGAATTCCAAGCAGGACATGCACCAGGAGCCAAAAATCTTCCGTTAAGTACCTTGGAGCAAGGTTACAAAGAACTCAAACCTGACCAGGAATACCATGTCATCTGTCAAGGTGGAGTCCGTTCCGCATCTGCTTGTGAATTTCTAAGCACCCAAGGCCTTACCGTTATCAATGTAGAAGGTGGTATGAATGCTTGGCCCGGTCAAGTAGAATAATGAAAAAACCGATTAAGAAACTTAATCGGTTTTTTCATTTCTGCACCCCAATGATATAGAGCTCGTAACCCGTCGCTTCTATAAAACGAAGCACATTGACGGTATCTAAAAAGAGGTTGCTCATTGGTATTGGGGGAACTCATCCGTTTGGCCGACATGATTTCTTTATCGAAATAGACTTAAATGCCTTTGTCTGCATTGTTTATAAATAGCAAATTAGTTTATTTCCGTTTAATCAGGTATCGGATAGCCTTTTCTAGGCGTTCCTTTTGAGCCTCGGGGTCGTCTAGTGGTTGGTTGATACAGTCAGTGAGATTTTCAGTAATGATCATCTCAATCACGCGCTCAACGCTAGATTTCACTGCTGTCAACTGCGTAACAATATCTGCACAGTCACGATCTTCTTCAATCATCTTTTGAATCCCACGCAACTGGCCCTCTGAACGTTTCAGGCGTGTGATGTACTTTGAGTTTGTCATTGATTTATCCTTGGTCACTTTTTCTTCATTATATCTCGAATAAGGGGCTTTGTCAAAATTCACTTCCTGTCTGTATTTGTAGGAGGCAACCTCTCCTCTGTATCAGATAGAAAAGATTGATAAGCATGGAAATGGAAAAGAAAATCTGTCCTCCTTGAAGCTCGATGGGAAGTCACGTTTCCTTTCAACCAACTGACCTTTATGCGTATATCTTGGACAAATTGGACAAAAAGGCTAGGATCACTATCCCATAGACTATAACTAGAGCCAGCCCAAATCCGATACCAAACCACTTGTAAAACCTGTCCATTCCGCTGTAACGTTCGACATAGGCCCTGGTCGGCTTGTCTGGATCATACCAGACTGTCAGCTCCGAATGAAGGGGGAAATGGGTCTGCATCAAGCGTTTGAAGGAAACAAAGGAGTTGCTGTAGCGAGTGATCGAAGTCGCTAGCATATCTTCTCTTGTATAGTCCTTTAAAAATTTAGTAGTCCCCCACGGAATTGTGACCGTTTTAAACATAAAATACTGCAAGGTTTTCTTATAAGCAATCCCATCCACCGTGTATTCGACGATAGGTGGATACCCCTCACGAAAACGGCTATAGCCGATAACCGTTCCAGGAACGGATGACTTGGCAAGGCGGACCAACTTCTGATCTCGAAGATAGAGATAGAGAAAGGTCCCACACACAAATACAAAAGATAGGAAGATGACGATTGTCCCAACTATCAAACCAATTACTTCTTTATTCATATGAACTCCTCCTGTTATTTTATACAGTAAAATCTCAAAACTAACTCATCCAGAAAGGACATCGATGCCCTCGAGTCTACTCTTCGGATTTTTCTTTTGACTGTTTTTCTCTCAAATCTTTCACCGATTTTGATATGATATCTCTCACCTGTTCGTCAGTAAGTCCTGGAATCTGGTAATAAGGATTATTGGATTCGCTTTTTGACGGTTTTGTTCCTGAACTTTCGGTTTTAGAACTTTGTTCAGTCGAAGACGAGGATTTCGACTCTGAGGAACTGGATTCTTTGGTCTTAGAAGAGCTGGACGACTCAGACTCTGAAGACTTGGACGTTTCAGGCGCTTTAGAATCAAGCTTAGGCGGCTTGTTTACTTGGTCGTTCGGCTGTTTCACAGGTTTATAGAATAGCCCAAAAGACAACAGCAAGGCCATCAAGATCCCAATACCAGCCAAGGTTCTTTTATTGGCTTCAGCCGAGGGAACCTTTACTCCCTTCATACTAAGTATTTTCCATTCTGGATGCTCTTTTTCTATGGCTTTTTTCTGTCTCCTAAGAGGAGCAAGTAGAAAATGATTAAAAGGCACAATCGTTACCATAGCCACCGTTACAAGCGGGACATAATTGGAATGACTTGATACCAGTAGAACATCGAGTATAGCAAGAAGAATGAAGAGGAAACGCCCCACAAACTTACGAACTTGATGCTCTTTTTTGATCTGCAAATATCTCTCTTGTGACATTATCATCCCCTCTTTTCTATTTCTTCCCTAAATATTACTTTCCCCTGTTCATACTTTCGCACAGCTAAGAGCCAGCGGATTGGATTGTTTTGGAATAAGAAAAGGTACAACAAGGCAGGAAAGAGACCTGCTAAAGGCGAGAAAAAGATTTGTATATCAAATGCCTCTTGCTTATTGAATGAGTCAATAGTGCCCGGAATTGCAGCAGCAAATATTACTATAGTAGTCATAAAAACTAGTAGCATGACAATCATAAAAGCCAACATTTTCGCAAACGTCGCTTTTTTCTCACTAAAATTTTCCCAAAACAAATTTGAATAAACTGCTTCTTTAAACTCTTTCTTTGTTGCTCCTTGGACTCGTTTCACTCCTTTATATAAGGCGACTTCCATCATCCATATAAATCCAAATAGGATAAAGGAAAGACAAAGAATAAAAATAGGAACCATCCCACTATTATAACGAAGGCCTGAGAAAATTGGTATTGCAACAAATCCTCCGAGTAAACCTAACAAAGAGAATATAGCAATTAAAGGAGCAATCCCCCTATTCGATCTCCTAGCCCCTTCTGTATTTAACAAGGCACTCTTATCTGCTACAAGAGCCTCTTTTGTTCGCGTATTATAGTAAACGGCCTTATCACCGCTCTGTCCAATAAAAATTATTTTTCTCATATAAAATCACCACAGTTCCCACTAATCACTATAATCAGAAACTTCAATTTTTATCATAGGTCGTTGATAAAACATCATCAACCACTGTTCCTACCCATGAACCAAATAAGGTCTCAATAGCATAAGTATGAAACCTATTGTTTCTCCTCTTCTTCTGCAAATATCACTTTCCCTTGTTCATACTTTCGCACAGCTAAGAGCCAGCGGATAGGATTGTTTTGGAATAAGAAAAGATAAAAAACTGCTGGTAGTATTCCTATTAAGGGCGAAGTTATTATCTGCAATTCAAATGGAGCTTTCCTTTCAAATGAATCAATAATACCTGGAATAAAAGCAATGAATGTTATTACCGTTGCAAAAAGCAATAACAGAATAACAGCTAAAAAGGCCAAAAACTTTCCTATCGAAGCCTTTTTGGCGTCGAAATTTTCCCAAAACAAGTTCGAATCTACCGCCTCTACAAATTGTTGTTTAGTGGCTCCTCGAACATATTTAACGTTTTTATATAGAGCAATCTCTAACATCCACATGCTACCAAAAAACACAAACATTAATCCAGTAATGAAAAACTTTGTCATTCCGCTGTTGTATCGAAAACCTGAAAATGCAGGTATAGCTACTAATCCTCCGATAATACCCAAAAAAACAAAAGCAAACATCAAAGGAATAATGGCCCTATTAGACTTCCTTGCACCTTCTGTATTTAAGAGGGCACTTTTACTCGCTACTAAGGCCTCTCTTGTTCGCGTGTTATAGTAAACGGCCTTATCACCGCTCTGTCCAATAAAAATTATTTTTCTCATCTTATAATTCGCCCTCTTTCCCTCGGCTACCGTCCTGTAATGTCTCCATCAGCTCCTTGAACAGTCGTTTGCGTGTTTTCATCCGAAATTCATAGATCATATAAACAAGCGAAAATATCCCTAACATATAAATAATCAAGAACTGAAAATCGGAGTAGCTAAAATAGCGATAGATGGAAAACACAATCATGAGGAAACAAAAAATCTCAACTAGGACAGTCCATCTAGATTTTCTCCTAAGTGTTTTGATATTGGCTTTTGTCAGCCGGACTTTTCTGAATCTATCTGTCTTCATGTTACGTCGGGTAGACTTGGCAAGGAGAATGGTCCCAAAAACTAAAAACAGCGACATCAAGATAAAGAAGATTAGATTAAGAGGGGATGAGACATCTCCAAAGGTTTGGTTGAGCAACTTTGACAGCCGTTGCAAGGAATAGATTGCAATAGGGGCTGCAATAGCTGAATAATTCATGCCTTGTTTTACACCGTAGAATACTTGATTCTTCAGATCGTAATAGATAAAAGAGTCCTCCAGAGGGCCCATACTGATTAAATTTTTTACACTTGTGTCCATCTTATTTCCCGTCTCCTAAACTCAATACGGATCTTCAAACAAAGTTCTACTTTCTCTTAAAAGCATCGTGACTACGATTGCCAGCAGTCTAGCCGATTTTTGGCGTTTGCCTTCCTAGAGAAAGAAAAGTTTATTAGTATTATAGCATGAACCCCCAGAAAAGGGAAAATATCCCCGGCAGATATCTTTGCTAGATCCAAGAAAGGTTTCGTCATTTCATAAAAAAGCGAACAAGTTCGCATTCTAAAAACAGAATACGAGCTTATCCGCCTTTTCCTATGTCTCTAAAATAAATGACGTGTTTTCCTCGTCTCATCGTGCCAAGCGAATGCGAGTCACAATCCCGTCTGGGTCTACCAAATCCAACTCACTCGAATTTAGCCACTTGATTGGTGCTTCCAGCTCTTGCGCTTGCTGAACGATGTCTAGGAGCTCTTCCTTGCTTTCGACCTCAAGGACGTAGTAGGCCAAGCCTGGCAAGCCTTTCTCACGCGGAGCTAGCCCTTTTCCAGCCCATTTGTTGACAGCCAGGTGGTGATGGTACTGACCAGCTGCTATCCAACTAGCACTAGGAATGCTAAATTTATCTTCTAGTCCTAACACCTTTTGATAAAACCGGCTCGCCGCGTGGCTATCCTTAACCGATAGATGGATATGCCCCATTCTCGTCCCTTCAGCTAGGATAAAGGGATCTACCTTTTCCCCTAATTCATAGATGTCCTGTGCCGCAAGAGCCTCGGTCACACCGATAATGCGGCCGTCTTCTCGAATATCCCATGAAGACACTGGCTTATCACGGTAGAGTTCAATGCCATTTCCTTCCAAATCCTCTAGATAAAGGGCTTCACTGTATCCATGATCTGCACCCCCAACCAGAGGAATCCGCAAATCACTTAGGTGTTTCAAGACATCTGCCAAGGCTTTTCGACCAAGTCCCAAAATCGCTTCTGTCTCTGTTTGGGATAAAATCTCCAAGCCAATAATCTGATGATAAAAAGCCGTTTGACTCGTCAAGTCCTTGACATTTAAAACCGCCTCTGCTAGGTAAATGTGGCTTTGGTATGCATAAGTCATAGGGTGTCTCCTTTTATTTGTTGTAACTTTATTAATTACATCAATTATACACTATTGAGATAAAATGTCAATGAAGACAACTCAAAAGAGCTGGAAACCAGCTCTTCTTTTTATTTTACAACAAGCTCGTAGCGAGTTTTGCTGGTGAAGGTTTGACCTGCTTTGAGAATGACTTGGTCTTTGAGGTCACTGTGAATGGCATCTGGTAAAGCTTGCGCTTCAAGGGCAATCCCATTGTGCTGTACCATTGGCTGACCAGCTATGAGCACACTCTCATCCACAAAGTTTGCTGTGTAGACCACAAAGCAAGGGGCCTCTGTCTTGAACAGCAGGAAACGACCTGAGTTTTGGTCATAAAGGAAACCAGCATTGTCATGACCTGCAGGAAGAGCAAATGGGTGATCCAAACCAGATACCAACTGGATTTGCTCATCTTCCTCTTCAAAGATGTCCTTCAACAAAGCTCCATTGTAGATGTGTTTAACCACATCACGATTAGCATCTGGAGTCTTAGCCGGAACACCGTCCGGAGCGATTGGGTAAATGCCCTCCGTATTTAGCTGAAAGACATGGCGGTCAATTGTCTGCGTGAAATCACCAGACAAGTTGAAGTAGCTGTGATTAGTTGGATTGACCAGCGTATCCTGATCTGTCGTCACCTTATAGCCGACTTCGTAAGCACCAGTTTCTTCCAAGTGGTAGATAATCCAAATCTTAAGATTACCAGGAAATCCTCCTGTCCCGTCTGTACGCTCGGTGTAGAGAGTCAAGCCATTGTCGCTCACTTCTACCAATTCAAACAAGCTCGAATCCCAACCTGTTGAACCACTGTGGTTACAGTTGCTAGCATTATTGACTTCAAGATTATAGGTCTGGCCATTGAGCTCAAATGTCGCACCTGCAATACGGCCCGCTACAGGACCTACACTTGCTCCATGCTTGGGACTATTGCCTACATAGCTATCAAAATCATCAAAGCCCAAAATCACATTGGCAAAATTCCCAGCCTTGTCAGGCGTGACATAGCGCAAGATGGTCGCACCATAGGTCATGATTTCTAGTTGATAGCCACTGTCCGTCTCAAAGCAATAGGCCAAGACATCCTTGCCCTCATGATTTCCAAATACACGCTCTGTGTATGCTTTCATTCTTCTCTCCTTTGATCCATTTCTCTTAAGTAAACAAACCATAGAGAGTGTATGCACCATCTATGGTTGTAGTTTTATTTTCAGAATCCTTTGTCACAAAACCTTAAGTATTTTCTTAACAAAAAGGGATTCTTCTATACTTGTTTTATGCTTCCACACGTTCTTTCCATGAAGTCGCTGTTGTTTGAAGAACCTTGTTGAGTTCGTCAATGTTCTCAAATCCAGTTGTGCGTAGCCATTCACGAGCTGCTGCTTCACCATCTTTGATGTAGGCTTCAACTGATCCAGCCCATGTAGCACGGCCACAAAGAACGCCGTTGAAGTTTGCGCCTGATTCGTGGGCAAAGACAAGTGTTTCTTGGAAGAGTTTAGCTGATACACCCGCACTTAAGTAGATGTAAGGAAGATTTGTTGCTTCGTCTTGCGCTTTGAAGAAGGCTGCTGCTTCTTCACGTGTATGAACGATTTCACCATCACCAAAGCCTTCAACGTATTTCACATTGACTGGAACTTCCACTTTCAAGACATCAATGTTAAAGCGTGGGTCTGAGAAGACCTTCATGGCACCGATAACCTTCTGTGGTTTCACTTTTGCGTATTCTGCAGATCCTGCATCCGCAATCTTTTCATCGTAAGCCAAGATTTCAAGGAAAAATGGAATATCTTCCGCCACACACTCAGAACCGATGCGTTCGATGTAGGCTTGTTTTTCTTGGTTGAGTTCGTCAGAACTGTCTACATCGTAGTAAAGCAAGAATTTGACAGCGTCAGCGCCTTGTTCCTTGATGCGTTTGGCAGACCAAACATCCAAACAGTCAGGCAAGCGTTTGGTGCTTGTTGTGTCGTAGCCAGTTTTCTCATAAGCAAGGAGAAGACCAGCATTTGGAGCAAGCGCTTTTGTAGCTGGAAGTCCATACTCTGGGTCTAGAAGCATAGAGGATGCGTATTTTGTCAATTCATCTGCTACCAAGACTTTGAGTTCTTCCATTTGAGCCACTGTTGGCTCTTCTGTTTGGTATTGAGCCATAAGGCGTTTCAAAGCACCACGTTGGTCAAAGGCAAGGGCTGAGATAATGCCGTTCTCGTCAGAGAGTTTTTGCAAGCAAGCTACTTTATTGGGACTTAATTGTAATTTACTCATAGACACTTCCTTATTTTTGATAGTCATGAATGATCACACCTTGTACCACACGATTTACAGTGCCAGTAGGAGATGGTGTATCTGGTTTATTTTCTACCTTGAGTGAAGTCAATAGGGCAAAGAGTTGGGCATAAACGATGTAAGGGAAGACACGGTAAATATCGTTCAAGACACCGCCACAACCAAGGGCTACTTCTTTGACATTTTCGAGACCAAAGGCTTGATCACTCAAAAGCACAACACGACGAGCAATCTGGTCACCAGCCACTTCACGAACCAAGTCCAAATCGTACTTGCGAGTGTAGTCTGTCGTTGTACCAAAGACCAAAACAACGGTATCTTCGTTGATCAATGATTTTGGACCGTGACGGAAGCCGACTGGGCTTTCATACATGGTCGCCACTTGACCAGCTGTTAATTCCAAAATCTTGAGCTGAGCTTCATGAGCAAGTCCAAAGAAAGGACCTGCACCCAGGTAGATAACGCGGTTAAAGTCGAGGTCAACCAGCTCTTTAACATCTGCTGCATTGTCTAGAATTTTGCGGGCAAGGCTAGACACAACTTCAAAACGTTCAGCTTTCACAGCAAATTCTGTAGGATCAAAGACCAAGAGAGCTGTTAGCATCATAGACGTAAAGCTAGAAGTCATGGCAAATCCAGCGTCATTGGAAGCAGCTGGTTGCAAGAGCAAAAGATTGCGGTCATCGCCATGAGCTTGAAGAGCCAATTTACCATCTGCTGCACAAGTAATGGTCACTTGGTAAAGGTCGTCCACCAAGGCTTTCGCCAAATCAACCGTCGCCACACTTTCAGGCGAATTCCCACTACGAGCAAAGGATACAAGGACAGTTGCCACATCTTTTTTCAGATAGGTTTCTGGATTGGCTACGATATCAGTTGTCGCAATGGCATTGAAATTCCATTTGCGTTCGTCATAGACTTCCTTAAAGTAAGGCACCAAGGTATCTCCCACATAAGCAGAAGTACCAGCACCCGTCAAGATGACCTTGATATAGTCATGCTTATCAGCGATCCCTTGCAAAAAGGCTGCAATTTCTTCCCGTTTTGCTTGATAGGCTTCAAAAGCCTCTTTCCATACATCAGGCTGTTGGTAGATCTCACGAGTCGTGATTTCTGCACCCAGTTCAAGTAATTCTTCTTTTGTGTAATTTAGCATAGAGTTCCTCTAATCTATTGTTGTTTCATTCCTATTGAAAATATGGGAATGGGAGTGACTCCCATTCCCATGTATATTCTATATAAGATGCTCTAAGTTACATCTTATACTCAATGAAAATCAAAGAGCAAACTAGGAAGCTAGCCGCAGGCTGTACTTGAGTACGGCAAGGCGACGCTGACGTAGTTTGAATTTGATTTTCGAAGAGTATTATTCATCTTCGTCATCATCGAAGCCCGCTAACAGGTCGTTGACTTTCACAATGCTTTCTGCAGCACGGCTCTTGTAGTCCGCATCTGCACCTGTAAGGCTGGCATTGATAAATTCAATCACCATTGGAAGATTCATCCCTGCGTAGAGTTCAATGTCGCGACCTTCCATGATCAAACGGCTTACCACGTTACATGGTGTACCACCGAGAAGGTCCGCAAAGACTAGGAAATCATCCAATCCTTCGATAGCAGCTTCAAATTTTGCAGTAAATTCTTCTGGACCATCTTCTGGAAGAAGGGCCACTGCATGAATGTTGTCCTGTGGACCCATGATCATTTCTGTGCTACCTTTAAGTTCTTCACAGAAACGACCATGACTCACCAAAATTAATGATTTACTCATAAATTATGCGCCCATTCCAAGCAAGAATTTACCGATGAATGAAAGACCTACTGCAAGAACGATAATGATACCGATCGCTTTAGTAGAGTTCATACCTTTCTTACCAAGCAACCAGAAGATAAAGGCAGTAAAGATTGCTGGAAGCAAACGTGGGAAGATTGAGTTCAAGATGTCTTGGAAGTCAATCATCTTTTCACCGATTGGCAATTTGTAAGAAATCTCAAAGTTGATCATTGTTGCTACAAGAGCACCCATCATGAAGACACCAAGTACAGATGCAGCGTCAATCAAAGCTGTCAAAGTACTTTGCATGTTGTTGATAAGGTTAACCCCTTCTTTGTAGGCAAATTCCAATTGTTTCCAACGGAAGATGTCATAAGCAACTGCAACTGCGATCCAAAGGAAGATACCCCATGGTTGGCCAGCGATAGCCATAGTTGCTGCGATAGATCCCATGATAGCAGGTACAAGTGAACCAAAGATTGTATCTCCAAGAGGAGCAAATGGTCCCATCAAACCTGTCTTGATACCGTTAACGGCATCTTTTGAACCCACACCATCTTTTTCTTCCATGGCAAGGTCAAAACCAGCGATAATTGTGTGGAAGAATGGTGAAGTATTGAAGAATTGAGTATGAACTTTCATCATTTCTTTCAATTCAGGAGTTCCATCCCCATACATTTTACGCAATTGAGGCAAGATCATGTAAAGGTAACCAGAAGCTTGCATACGTTCATAGTTCCAACCTAATTGGAAAGTAAACAAGCTACGTTTGTTGATTTGATTAAAATCTTCTTTTGTAAGTTTGTAATTAGAATTCGTCATCTTCGATTTCCCCACTTTCTGATGGTGTAGAAGGTGCTGCTACAGCTACTTTTTGGCTGTTCTTAAAGTGAACAACTGCAAGGAAGATACCTACGATAGAGATACCGATCATAGACAAACCTTTGAAGTTGTTAGCAAAGCCAATCTTTTCAGCAACATCAGCAGGAAGAGTACCAAGGATACCCGCAACAGCGCCACCAAGACCTGTTACATATGAGTAAAGAACAGTCAACATAGCTGTCAAACCGAATCCCATTGCAAGGTAGTGAAGGTTACGTTTAACTGGAAGGTAACGAAGCAAGATTGCAAATCCAAGACCTGGAAGCATACGACCTGCAAGTGTCAAACCGTCTGCAACCCATTGGTATTCTTTAACAAGGTCTACTACTGATTGTACGAAAGCACCACCAAAAGCAAGAGCGAAGAATACTGGAAGGGCACGTGAAAGAGCCCATGGAAGCGCACCAAGTAGGTAGTTGCGTTCGATACCTTTGTAGTCAAAGCGTTCGATCGCAGCATCAATACGGTGTGCAAAGAAAGTAGTTGTCATACGTCCAAGAACGTCGAAGTATGTCAAAAGTGCTGCTACTGGTACAGCGATTGTTGTAATCGCAAGATCTGTATCAATACCTTGAGAGATAGAGAATGCTGTTGCAAGAACCGCACCAGAAGTTGCGTCGATACGAGAAGCACCACCGAAGGTACCAACCCCAAGAACGAACAACTGCAAGCTACCACCGATAAACAAACCAGTTGTCACATCTCCCATGATCAAACCGGTAATGAAACCAGCGAATACAGGGGAACCTGCAGATGAAACGATTGTCAACTCATCACAGATTTGATAAGCTGAGTACAAAGTGAGAAGTAAAATTTGCCACCATTGTATCATAACAATGACCTCCTAAAAATTTTTTCCTATTTTAATAAGCTCAAAAAGTCTGAAACTGGATCATTTGGAACCATTTGAGCAGTGAGTTTCACACCTTTTTCTGCTAGTTTGTGGAAGTCTTCCACATCCTTGTCTACCACGTTGATAGAACGTGTGATAGAGCGAGTTTCTGGTGTTTGAGACATATTGCCGACGTTGAGTGTTTCAAGCGGAACACCTGCTTCGACCAAACCAAGGAAACGGTCTGGTTTACGTGCAACGATAAAGAGACGTTGGCTATCGTATTTACCAGCAAGGATATTTGCTGCTGCTTTCTCAACTGGCAAGATACTGAGTTTCACACCTGGTGGTGTCGCAAGTTTCAAACCACTCTTTTCAATATCGTTGTTAACAACTTCGTCGTCTACAACCATAATGCGTGAAACATTTAGTTTTCCAGCCCAAAGATTGGCTACTTGACCGTGGATCAAACGTCCATCGATACGGCATCCTACAATTGTCATAAGTTTTCCCCCTTTATGTGTTTTAGTGTAGGTTTACGAGTTAAGTGAATCTCTTCTTTATATTCGCCCTCAGTTTCAAAGATGATGATGCGGTTAGCACCTTCCTTGAGATAACTATGAGGGATATAAAGTGAGAGGGTCGGGCCGACGTTCCAGAAACGCCCTAGGTGACGCCCGTTGACAAAGGCAACTCCCTTACCAAACTCAGACAAGTCTAAGTAGGTATCCTTCGGCTCTTCAACAGTAAAGTCGAAAGCGTAAAAGGCTGGTTGTCCTTCTGTCCATCCTTTTGAAAAATCAATCTTCTCAGGATTATCCAGTGGCAGTGGATATTGTTTCCAATTCAGTAAGAAATGTAGATCCTTGCAGACACCTGTTCGAATTCCTTTACGCTGCGTATCTGCCAAAAACTTATGTCCGTAGTTGACACGCCCCATATTTTCAATCAAGATGTCAATCTCTGAAAAGCCTTCTCGGTTGCCTTGACAGTAGATGTCTTCGCCAATCTCTGTCTGGTATTGAGTAGCAATCCATTGACCATCTACAAAGAGTTGAGCTCGGTCACGTCCATCGATGATACGGAGACGTTCCTCTTCTGCATCCCAACTTGCCTCAGTGCGGTAGAGAAGGTAGCCATAACTTTGACCAAGTTCTTCCATCGCTTTTGGATAGAGGCTCTCAGTAGGACTAGAGAGACTATCCAGAGTTTCAAACAAGGAAACTTTTTCGACCAATGGAATGGACCCTATCTCCATGCTTTCCTTATAGAGTGGTTCCAACTGTGGATACTCTGGGAAGTGTGTTGCCATCATCTTCTTGACTGCTAAGTATTTAGCAGTTGGATTTCCTTCTTCATCCAGAAGGGCATCATAGTCGTAAGATGTGACTTGTGGCAAATCCAGAGTCCCTCGAGCCGAGCAACCATTCATGAAACCAAAGTTTGTCCCTCCATGGAACATGTAAAGGTTGATAGAGCCTTGCTCCAATACCTCTCGAACAGCTTCTGCCAATTCTTTAGGATCCCGTGTGATGATGGGTTCTTTCCAACGGTTGAACCAACCATCCCAGAATTCCATACACATGAGGGGCCATTTCTTGCCATGCTCATCAAAGAATTCCTGCATCTGTGAAAAGTTGTACGGAGCTTTAGAACCGAAGTTTCCTGTCACAAAGAGGTCGTCTTCAATCAAGGTTCCGGCTTTCAGAGTAGCCCTCCATGGGCCATCTGAAGTAAAGAGTGGGCAATCAATCCCTCGGTCTTCCATTAATTTTCGAATTGCTCGTAGATAAGACTTATCTTCTCCATAAGAGCCATATTCATTTTCGACTTGCATCATGAGAATGTTTCCGCCGTTATCCAACAAGCGAGGCACAAGCCTTGGCAATAATTGGTCATAATAGCGAGCAACAGCCTCGATGTAGGCCGGGTCGGACGAGCGAATTCGCATGTCCTTGGTCAAGAGCCAAGCCGGCAAGCCACCAAATTCCCATTCCGCACAGATAAACGGAGACGGGCGTACAATGGCATAGAGACCTAGATCTTGTGCAATTTGAAGAAATCTCTCCAAATTTCTGGCACCTTCAAAATCAAACTCCCCTTCAACAGGTTCGTGTAAATTCCAAGCCACATAGGTCTCGACTGTATTAAAGCCAAGCGCCTTTAAGTTATAGAGAGAATGATACCAATCCTCTGCTGGAATCCTAAAATAATGAATGGCGCCGGACAAAATCTTGAACGGTTTTCCGTCTAAATAGAAATCGTCCTCAATTTTAAATCTGGTCATGTTATTACCTCTGACGAATTAAGTTTGCGCTTTCATTTATTATAATATTAACTATAATCAAATCTTTTGCATTTGTCAATAGGTTTTAGAAAATTATTTAAAATTTTTCTATTTTTTTACTTACCGTTTACCGAAATTATCTAAAAATAGCATGAAAACGATCTTTTTATGTATGATAATTCACAAGAACATCAAATGAATTTTTTTACATGTAAAATAACATTTTTAGTCTATTATTTTAATTTTTTGACCTTAATACTACTCTTTTCTTTATATTTGTGGTAAAATCAAAATTGGAGAAAGAGAATCGAGGTGAAATTTATGGCTATTCCTAAATACCAATATATTAAAGATGAATTAAAAAACAAAATCATCTCTGGTCAATTTGCAAGTGGAGATAAATTTTATACAGAAGCCGAATTGATCGCGATGTACGATGTGAGTTCAATCACAGTTGTTCGTGCCTTGAACGACCTTGCTAAAGACGGCTACATTGTCCGCCAACAAGGTAAAGGTACTTTCGTCTCACGTGCCCGCAAGCACAAACTCGTTGAGTTTTCAGATGTCGAAATCTTTGAAACAAAAGACGATAAAGTTACTGTCCTTTCTATCGAGCGCGGAAACAAACTTGAATATTTAGATAAACTTGGACTACGTGGAGATCAATTCTACTATAAGATTGAACGTATTCGTCAGACAAACGACGTAACATACATCTACCACACATCTTATATTCCTGAGCAATACATCAATGCCAACTATCCAAATCTTGACTATTATAGCTCTATCTATACACGTTTCAAATTGGATTACCGCATTCACATGAGTGATGAACATTTTGAGGAAATCAACGAAATCGCATTCCCAACACCAGAGCATGCTGCTTCTGTACTCGGAATCGATACACAATTCCCAACTGTCTTCCAAACGAAGACTACAAAACTTGAGGCCACTGGCCAAGTCCTTGCCTATAGTGAAACTTATAAGCGAGCAGACTACTACAAAATCAAATTCATCTCATGTAACCGAGGTCATTAAGAAAAAGCCTGAGCCTAGCTCAGGCTTTTTCTATATTCATTATAGCACGAGAAAGAAGTTGTGAAAACGCTATGAAGGGTTCTTATTTAATTAGTAGCATTTTTACTAAAAACAAGTTAAATTTTTGTTTGGTTTTTCCTCTGTTTTATCCCTTATTAGCAAATTTCTCCTAAATCTTATGATTTCCTCTATTTATTATAGTTCTTATATAAACCCACTTGACATTTTACTCCTTAGATAATAAAATAAAATTGGTTTTATGTAAACGCTATCATATATGATAATAACAAGGAGGTTTTGTCATGAAACTAGAAAAGAAACAGCGCTTCTCCATCCGTAAATACGCGGTTGGGGCAGCTTCTGTACTTATAGGATTTGCTTTTAGCGCCCAAGTCGTATCTGCCGACGGGATTACTCCAGCTCCAACAGCTGAAGAAACTGTTCAAACTATTCAGGAGAGTCCGCGAGCAACCGAAGAACCTGTAGACTCTAAGGTTCCAGAAAAACTGGAAGAAAAGGCTGACAAACCTGTAAAAGAGGAGGTCAAAGAAGACAAGGAGGCTCCTCGAACAGTTGCTCCAAAAACAGAAGAGTCAAGCGCACCAGTTGTGACAGAAAATGCTACTCCAACTCCTACTGCCGAGAAAGAGAGTCCTGCCCCAGCTGAAACTCCTGCAGAAAACTCTCCTTCAGAAAAGAAAAATGAAGCAGCCACACCTGCAGTAACCACTCCTAGTACGGAACGAGCACCTCAGGTAAATGAAAAACTGGCAAAAAGAAAAATGATCTCAATCGACGCTGGACGCAAGTACTTCTCTCCAGACCAACTCAAAGAAATCATCGACAAAGCCAAACACTACGGTTATACTGATCTTCATCTACTAGTTGGAAATGACGGCATGCGTTTTATGTTGGACGACATGACGATCACAGCCAATGGCAAAACCTATGCAAGTGACGATGTCAAACGTGCACTCGAAAACGGAACCGATGCCTATTACAAGGATCCAAACGGCAACCATTTGACAGAAAGTCAGATGACGGACTTGATCAACTATGCTAAAAATAAAGGTATTGGCCTCATCCCAACTGTAAACAGCCCTGGTCACATGGATGCGATTTTGCATGCCATGAAAGAACTAGGCATCCAAAAACCGAACTTCAACTACTTTGGTAAGGAATCTGCTCGTACCGTTGACCTTGATAACAAAGAAGCTCTTGCATTTACCAAAGCTCTGATCGACAAGTATGCTGCTTACTTCGCTGGCAAAACTGACATCTTCAACATCGGGCTAGACGAGTACGCCAATGATGCTACAGACGCTAAAGGCTGGAGCGTTCTTCAAGCCTATAAATGGTATCCAGAAGATGGATTCCCAGACAAGGGTTATGATAAATTTATCGCCTACGCCAACGACCTTGCTCGCATCGTCAAATCTCACGGTCTCAAACCAATGGCCTTTAACGATGGTATCTACTATAATAGCGACACTAGCTTTGGAACCTTTGACAAAGACATCATCGTTTCTATGTGGACTGGTGGATGGGGCGGATACGACGTCGCTTCTTCTAAACTTCTAGTTGAAAAAGGCCACCAAATCCTTAACACCAACGATGCTTGGTACTACGTCCTCGGACGAAATGCCGATGGCCAAGGCTGGTACAACCTCGACCAAGGACTCAATGGTATCAAGAACACTCCAATCACTTCTGTACCAAAATCTGATGGGGCTACTATCCCGTTCATCGGGGGTATGGTAGCTGCTTGGGCGGATACCCCATCTGCACGCTATTCACCATCACGCCTCTTCAAACTCATGCGTAGCTTCGCAAATGCCAATGCTGAATACTTCGCAGCTGACTATGAGTCTGCTGAGCAAGCCCTGAAAGAAGTACCAACAGACCTTAACCGCTATACTGCAGAAAGTGTCGCAGCTGTAAAAGAAGCTGAAAAAGCCATTCGCTCACTTGATAGCAACCTCAGCCGTGCCCAACAAGACACCATTGACCAAGCAATCGCAAAACTCCAAGAAGCTGTAAGCAATTTGACCTTCACACCAGAAGCTCAAAAAGAAGAAGACGCGAAACGCGAAGTTGAAAAGCTTGCCAAGAACAAAGTAATCTCTATCGATGCTGGACGTAAGTACTTCACGCTCGACCAACTCAAACGTATCGTAGACAAAGCGAGCGAGCTCGGCTACTCTGATGTGCATCTTCTCCTAGGAAACGATGGACTTCGCTTCCTCCTTGATGACATGACCATCACAGCTAACGGAAAAACTTATGCAAGCGATGATGTCAAGAAGGCTATCATAGAAGGAACAAAAGCTTACTACGATGATCCAAATGGTACCACTCTTAGTCAAGCTGAAATCACTGAATTGATCGAGTACGCAAAATCAAAAGGTCTTGGACTAATTCCAGCAATCAACAGCCCAGGTCACATGGATGCCATGCTTGTCGCTATGGAAAAATTAGGTATCCAAAATCCTCAAGCCTACTTTGACAAGGTCTCCAAAACAACCATGGACCTTGAAAACGAAGAAGCCATGAACTTTGTCAAAGCCCTCATCGGCAAGTACATGGACTTCTTTGCAGGCAAAACTAAGATCTTCAACTACGGTACAGACGAATATGCCAATGATGCTACCAACGCGCAAGGCTGGTACTACCTCAAATGGTATGGACTCTATGGCAAGTTTGCTGAGTACTCTAACACTCTTGCTGCTATGGCCAAAGAAAGAGGCCTTCAACCAATGGCCTTCAACGATGGTTTCTACTACGAGGACAAGGATGATGTTGAGTTTGACAAGGATGTCATCATCTCTTACTGGTCTAAGGGATGGTGGGGTTACAACCTTGCATCTCCTCAGTACCTGGCAAGCAAAGGCTACAAATTCCTTAACACCAACGGAGACTGGTACTACATTCTCGGCCAGAAACCTGAAGATGGTGGTGGTTTCCTCAAAAAAGCAATTGAAAATACTAAAAAAACACCATTTAACCAGCTTGCATCTACCAAATATCCTGAGGTAGACCTTCCAACCGTCGGAAGCATGCTTGCTATCTGGGCAGACAAACCAAGTGCTGAGTACAAGGAAGAAGAAATCTTTGAACTCATGACTGCCTTTGCAGACCACAATAAAGACTACTTCCGCGCTAACTACAACGCTCTCCGTGAGGAACTTGCTCAAATCCCTGCAAACTTGGATGGATACAGCAAGGAAAGCTTGGATGCCCTAAATGCAGCTAAAGAAGCTCTCAACTACAACCTCAACCGTAACAAACAAGCCGAGTTAGACGCTCTCGTAGCCAAACTCAAGGCAGCCCGCCTAGGCCTTAAACCAGCAGCAACCCACTCAGGAAGCCTTGATGAAAATGAACTAGCTGCCAATGTTGAAACCAAACCGGAACTCATCACAAGAGCAGAAAAGATTCCATTTGAAGTTATCAAGAAGGAAAATCCAAACCTCCCAGCTAAGCAAGAAAAGATTGTCACACCAGGTGTAGATGGCGAACGCACTCATTACATCTCTGTCCTTACTGAAAATGGTAAACAAACAGAAACCGTTCTAGATAGCCAAGTAACCAAAGAACCTGTGACCCAAGTGATTGAAATCGGCACCCCTATTACCCACAAAGGGGATGAAAGTGGCCTTGCTCCAGCTGCCGAAGCGAAACCAAGACTGGATATCCAAGAAGAAGATATTCCGTTCACTACTGTGAAACGTGAAAATCCACTCTTGCTCAAAGGGAAGACTCAAGTCGTTACTAAAGGCGCTAACGGTCGTCGCAGTCATTACTACTCTGTGAGCACTAGTGCTGACGGTAAGGAAGTGAAAACTCTTGTAGATAGCCTTGTGACTCAAGAAGCAGTGACCCAAGTTATTGAAGTCGGAACCCTTGTAACCCATGTAGGAGACGAACACGGTCTTGCTCCAGCCGCAGAAACAAAACCAAGACTGGATATCCAAGAGGAAGAAATTCCATTCACTACTGTGACACGTGAAAATCCTCAATTACCAAAAGGACAAACGCAAGTTGTTACTAAAGGGGCTAACGGCCACCGTACTGCCTTCTACTCTGTAAGCACTAGTGCTGATGGAAAAGAAGAAAGAACGCTTGTCAATAGCGTGGTAACACAGGAAGCGGTCACTCAAGTTGTTGAAGTCGGCACTGCCGTTGAGAAAGCTGAGCAAACTGCACCAACTACTGCCAAAGCAGATGAAAAACAACTCCCTGCAACAGGAAGTCAAGACTCTGCAGGCTTGGTCGCAGCAGGACTTATGGCCACACTAGCAGCCTACGGACTGACTAAGAGAAAAGAAGACTAAGATTCTTCTAAGAGAATAGAAAAAAGCGAGATTGAATCTCGCTTTTTTGTTTTATGATTAATTACCAAGTCCGATACGTTCAAAGATCTCATCCACCCGTTTGGTGTAGTATGCAGGGTTGAAGATTTCATCGATTTCTTCTTGAGTGAGGCGTGAAGTCACTTCTGGATCTGCTTCAAGGAGTGGTTTGAAGTCTACTTGGTTATCCCATGATTGAGCTGTTTTTGGTTGTACCAAGTCATAGGCTTGCTCACGGGTCATGCCTTTCTCAATCAAGGTCAACATAGCACGTTGGCTGAAAATCAAACCAAAAGTAGAGTTCATGTTGCGGATCATGTTTTCTGGGAAGACTGTCAAGTTCTTGACGATATTGCCAAAACGGTTGAGCATGTAGTCGATCAAGATGGTCGTATCTGGTGTGATGATACGCTCAGCTGATGAGTGAGAGATATCACGTTCGTGCCAAAGGGCTACGTTTTCATAAGCTGTTACCATGTGACCACGAATGACACGCGCCAAACCTGTCATGTTTTCAGAACCGATTGGATTGCGTTTGTGAGGCATTGCTGAAGACCCTTTTTGCCCCTTGGCGAAGAACTCTTCCACTTCACGTTGTTCAGATTTTTGCAAACCACGGATTTCCGTTGCCATACGCTCGATTGAAGTCGCGATGCTGGCAAGAACTGCAAAGTACTCAGCGTGAAGGTCACGAGGAAGGACCTGTGTAGAAATTTCTTGAGCACGGATACCCAATTTATCGCAGACGTATTTTTCAACGAATGGTGGGATGTTAGCGAAGTTCCCAACCGCACCCGAAATCTTACCAGCTTCCACACCAGCAGCTGCATGCTCGAAACGCTCGATGTTACGTTTCATTTCGCTATACCAAGTCGCCAATTTAAGACCAAAAGTTGTCGGCTCAGCGTGCACACCGTGGGTACGACCCATCATGATAGTGAACTTATGCTCCTTAGCCTTGTCAGCGATGATGTTGGTGAAGTTTTCAAGGTCCCGACGGATGATGTCGTTGGCTTGCTTGTAAAGGTAACCATAGGCTGTATCTACCACGTCGGTAGAAGTCAAACCATAGTGGACCCACTTGCGCTCTTCACCAAGAGTCTCAGAAACTGCACGTGTGAAAGCCACCACATCGTGACGCGTCTCCTGCTCGATCTCCAAAATACGGTCAATGTTAAAGTCCGCCTTTTCGCGAATCAAAGCCACATCTTCCTTAGGGATTTCCCCCAATTCAGCCCATGCCTCGTCAGCCAAGATTTCCACCTCAAGCCAAGCACGGTATTTATTTTCTTCACTCCAAATGTTCGCCATCTCAGGGCGAGAGTAACGGTTGATCATGTTTATGATACCAAGGGCGACTAGAAAGCGACTGAATTTTAGGAAACCAACAACGGACGCTTACGTCCTAGGAGGTTTATCTAAATTCCGAGCTTTCCGCCCGGGTTCAATTCTGCAAACTAGGTACCCGTTTCCTTTCTTTGTTGTTTATTTTATTCTATCAGAGATTAGACGTTCAGATTCAAATAATAGAATACGGAATTTTTTCATTTTTATTTTTTAAACTTTTATAGCTTAAACAATCCGTGAGTTCGTACTATAGTATAAATACATATGTTATTTTTCATTCTACTCCATAATGTAAAAACTTATAAGCTTCAATATACGATGTAAAGGATTTGTACACCGCTCCTGAAAAACCTGTTACTTGTTTTTCAGTTTCTAACCACGTTGTATAAATACCAGGTACTTTACCTTTTGCAACTGCATAAAATTTTTTTACGGAAAGTACATTATCTAGATTATCAGTTTGATCTAACAATTTTTTAGATGTATAAACAATATTTCTTGGGGGAAAACCTGTTTCAAATTCTTTTTTTCTTCATACTGCTTTAACGTATCTTTTTTAAACTTGATTTTCCAGTATCCTACATAATTATCTGATGGAACAATATCATCAATCTCTGCTATATATTGAATACCCTTAACTGGAGCTGTTTCATAGGCAGCTATGAATTTAATCATATCTCGATTATCTTCAGAAATACGAATATCATACCACTGTTGCTCGCCAAGAAAAACCTGTTTAAATCCCTCTTGCCTTGCAGGAACAACAATTGTCAGATCCTCCAGAAATGAAGTTGAAATCTCTTTTTTATCTAAACTACTCTCCTGAGTTGCAATAAAAATAGATTTAATATCGTTACTATCTTCATTCGAATACGAAGTAACAACATTTGATTCAAATGAATCAACAGCTTTACTTATTGATTCCAGAAGCTTTTCTACATTACTTTTAAGAGATTCGTAATCCTTTCTACGAAAGAACTTATTATGCGCAATTCTATTTCGAGGTCCCTTTGAGCTCGACAACAGTTCTAATATATTTTTCAAGTTATTTGAAAGCGTTACGCCACCTTCCAAATAATCAACAATATATCTATCCCATACAGATTTAGGGGCGTATTCTTGCACCTGTTTTACATAATTTTTTAGTTCTTCCGGGTCAACTTCTGCTAAATTTCCATTATTAGTTAATTGCGCTAGATTTTTAATACCTCCAACAAAAAGTTCTCTAGGATCATAGCCATCACGTGTATCGTCTTCGTAAATAGTAAAAAGTAATTTTGTTAAATCACTAAAATACTTTCCATCTAGTGGCTTCTCACCTTTCCCCGTATCTCTAATTCCTAAACTCTTGGTGAGTGCTTTTTCCCAATCCATATTATCTGACTTTAGATACATTACCTCTGCTATCAATGATCTTGTCTTATTTTCAATTATATGAATTAATTCATACGCCTTTTTACTATAGTATTGTGATATAACATCTTCCAAAATTAGCATACTCATATTATTGAAAGACTCAATAAAATTATTCATTTCCTTATCTATCAACTCAAATTGTTCTATATCATCATCACTGTCAAAAGTAAGAGTTAAAACGTAAAATCGACTCAAATTCTCGCTATCATCATCACTTTTACCGGCTTCTTTTTGAATATGTTTCAATCCGTATTTAACTCTTTTCCCATTATCAATTACAATTGAATCTTCTTGAAATATTAATGTCGTCATCTTCTGCAACGACTTAATTAATTCATTTTCTGAACTATATAATAATTTTTTGGAACTATTAGGCCGTTCAATAATCAAATATTTTGAAATTATATCCATCTTTTCTCCTAATTATCTTGAGAACAAATAATATTTAAAATAGATTTAGAGGTACAATGCCCTAAAAATCAATTCCTTTCCCAAATTCCACAACCTCATCCGGCACATCACTAAACAAAGTCACATGTCCTACCCTACGGTTGTGCTTGTCTTCTATAATCTTTTATTAACCGCCCACTCCGCCGCTTTCTCTGCATGAATCACTGTTGTGTCGTAGAGTGGCAGGTCAGTGCCGGATTGCTTAACGAGAAGACCAATCTCGGTGCAACCCAAGATAACAGCTTCAGCGCCTGCTTTTTTCAAATCATCTATAACGGCAAGATAAGTCTGCTTTGAGCTTTCTTTGATGTCCCCTAGGCAGAGCTCGTCATAAATGATTCGATTGACCTCTGTAATGCCAGCTTGGTCTGGAATCAGTACTTCTAACCCAGACTCTATTAATTTCTCCTTGTAAAAATCTTGAGTCATGGTGTACTTGGTCCCTAGGAGGCCGACTTTTTGAATACCGTCAGCCAACAAGGCCTGCGCAGTTGCCTGCGCAATATGCAAGATTGGAATCGTAATCTTTTCTTGTATCTGCGGAGCAACCTTGTGCATGGTGTTGGTACAAATAACAATGAAATCTGCACCAGCTTGCTCCAGGCGCTTAGCAATATCTGTCAAAAGTTGACCACTTTTCTCCCAGTCTCCAACTGCCTGATAATGCTCAATCTCTGAAAAATCAACACTGTAAAGTAGAATCTTAGCTGAATGCAAACCACCCAGCTCTTTTTTGATGGTTTCGTTGATGATTTGGTAGTAAGATGTGGTGCTTTCCCAACTCATACCACCAATCAGACCGATAGTTTTCATAGACTAATTAAACTCCTCCTTGCTTGTCACAACCGACGGATAGTGTGGTAAGCTACTTAAATCTGTACCCAATAGCAAATCATAGATAGCCAGATAATTGTTTGGATATTGAATCTTTAATTCCTGATATTGGCTTTTACTTTTTCATGGTCGGCACTGGCAAAGAGCACTTTCACAACGGCGATTTCTTTTCCTTCCTCCACAAAAGCGTTGACAATAATTTGAATCATAAACTAGTCTCCATTTAGCTTTAAAGATTATCATTTTTTAAGTCTTCATGTATAGAAAATTCAAATGAAATTCTCTCAGGATGTCTAGGCAGGCCGTAACTACTCAGATAATCCTTTACTTCCTTCACTGAACAAGAATATTCTAAGACTAGCTGATTGCCAGCTCTCTCTAAAATATGAATACCATCTCTATCCGCAATCTCTGGAACAATCAAATCGTCCGTATAAGTCAGTGTTACGGTCGTTATTTCATCATCTAGCAATTCATCAAATTCTTCTGCCATTTCAAAAATCAATCCCCTCCCCAAACTCAACCACGCTATCCGGCACATCACTAAACAAAGTCACATGTCCCATCTTGCGGTTGTGCTTCGCTTCTATTTTACCATACAGGTGAAGGTGGGCGCTTGGATTTTCTGTGACATATTTTTCAGCGGCCTCGACATGCTGGCCGAGAACATTAAGCATAACAGCAGGCGCATGCAGGTGGATGGCTGGTAATGGTGCTCCTAGAACACCCAAGATATGGGTGTCAAACTGCGAGAAGTCACAGGCTTCGATAGAGTAGTGTCCTGAGTTGTGTGGACGTGGCGCAATTTCGTTGACAATGATGTCATCCGCTGTCGCAAACATTTCCACACAGAGGGTTCCAGACAAGTTCAGTTGTTCAGCGATTCGCACTGCCATTGCTTTTGCTTTTTCTGCTAGACTTTCTGAAATGCGAGCAGGCACAATAGTTTTTGAAAGGATGTTATTGCGATGGATATTTTCCTGAACCGGAAAAACTGTCACATCCTTGCCATTGCCTGACACGATGACAGAAATTTCAAGGTCAAAGTTGACGAATTCTTCCAAGACACAGTCTGCTGAGTCGGCTAGTGCACGGGCTTCTTCCAAGTCTGCTTCTGAACGAATAACCTTTTGTCCATGCCCATCGTAGCCTCCAGTCGCGGTCTTAAGGACATAGTTTTTAGAAAGGTCAATATCTGCCAAATCTTGACTTGAAATCACAACCTTGTAGGGTGCCACAGTGACTTGAGCCTTATTTGAAAGAAAGTCCTTCTCAAAAATCCGGTTTTGGGAAATGCGAAGTAGGTCAGTCCCTTGAGGGAGCTGTCCATCCTTGACAACCGCATCCAAACCGTCTGCATCAACATTTTCAAACTCATAAGTGAGGACATCGCAACGCTCAGCCAACTGACGAAGGGCGTCCACATCATTATAAGGAGCCACGATAATCTCCGCGACGCGAGAGGCCGGGCAATCCACTGCCGGATCCAACGCGATAACCTTGTGCCCCATGTAGATAGCTGAAATGGCCATCATCTGACCCAGCTGACCACCTCCGATAATTCCGATTGTTTTAGATGAGCTCATTGGTAGACTCCTCTGCGATTTTTCCTTGCTCTTCTGCGAAATCTGCCAAAGCTGTCGCGATAGCCTGATCCTCTACTGATAGGAGACGGAGGGCAAAGAGGGCCGCGTTAGTCGCACCAGCTTCACCGATAGCCATCGTCGCAACAGGCACACCACCTGGCATCTGAACGATGGAATAAAGTGAGTCCACACCGCTAAGGGCACGTGATTTGACTGGCACACCGATGACTGGAAGGGTTGTTTTGGCTGCGACCATACCTGGCAAATGGGCTGCGCCACCTGCACCTGCTATAATGACCTTGATACCACGGCTACGAGCCTCCTCCGCATGTCTGAACATGAGGTCTGGTGTACGGTGAGCAGAGACAACCTTCTTTTCGTAGGCTACACCGAAGCGGTCCAGGACTTCGGCAGTTTTTTGCATGGTTGCCCAGTCGGATTTTGAGCCCATGATGATGGAAATAATTGGTTTAGTCATAATTTTCCCTTTTCTTTCCTTTCTTTTTTCAATCACCTTAAGTTGTGAGGGACGGCAGCAGCCACCAAAGGTGTCTCATGCCTAAATCAGAAGCCCAAGGTCTTCCGATTTCCCTGAACGATTGGCTTATCATCCAATCGTTCTTTCACAACGGCGGTGATTGCTCTATATTAGCTTGCTAACGCTCGCAAACCATACGACCATTAACGTATTTTGTGAATTTTTATTTTTCTTTTTAATAATCGTCTAATGTAGTGCGGACGTAAGCGACCACCTAAGGCGTTCCATTACTAAAACTGGAGCCTAGGTCTCCAGTTTTCCGCTCCTAGTAGCAAAGCTACTAGGAGTTCCACTACTGCGACGATTATTCTATAGTGGCTCGCTTTCGCTCGCCATGGCAAATATGTCTGTTAATCTTTTATAGCCTTGCTTCCGATATCTGTTCGGTAGAAGAGGCCTTCTGTGTTTTGTTGAGCGAGTTCCTTGTAGATGGTATCTTGGGCTTCTTTGACGTTATCTGCTGTGGTGACAAGCATATAGACACGTCCGCCATTTGATAGCAATGCTCTGCTATTTTCCGCAAACTTAGCCCCTGCATAGTAGGTGATGATGTCGCCATCGGTTTTGGCTGGCAACTTGACACCCTTTTCGTAGTCTAGCGGATAGCCCTTGGATGCAACAACCACACCCAGAGTCACACCCTTGTTCGTCCACGTGATCTTCGGCTCCTTGCCATCGAGAATATCCGTGATATTTTGTGCAAAGTCAGACGTCAATCGTGGCAAGATAATCTGAGTTTCGGGATCTCCAAAACGAGCGTTGAACTCGATGACTTTCGGTCCATCAGTTGTCAAGATAAGACCAGCGTAGAGGATGCCAAGATACGGACGGCCTTCTTTGATCATCCCCTCAATGACTGGCTTGACAATAGTGTCAACCGCTGTGTCAACCACGCTCTGTGGCAAGTGAGGAACTGGCGCATAAGCTCCCATACCGCCCGTGTTAGGGCCCTTGTCGCCGTCATAGGCACGTTTATGGTCCTGAGCCGTTGGCATGATGTAGAACTTGTCCCCATTGACAAAGGCAAAGAGAGAGAACTCTTCTCCGTCAAGGAATTCCTCGATGACCACTCGCGCCCCCGAGTCACCGAACTTATTGTCTAAGAGCATCTCGTGAGCGGCTTCGACCGCTTGTTCAACTGTCTCAGCAACGACAACACCTTTCCCAAGAGCCAAGCCATCCGCCTTGACGACGATTGGAGCACCTTTCTCCTCGATATAAGCCTTGGCCTCCTCGAAATCTGAAAATGTGCCATAGGCTGCTGTCGGAACGTCATATTTGACCATGATTTCCTTAGCAAAATCCTTGGACCACTCCAGCTCCGCTGCAGCCCTAGTCGGACCAAAAGTCTTGAGCCCAGCTTTGTTAAAATCATCCACGATACCAGCAGCAAGGGCATCATCTGGCCCGATGAAGGTCCAAGCAATATCGTTGGCCTTTGCAAACTCAATTAACTTAGAATGTTCGGAAATAGCGATGTTTGCCAATTCCAGACCATCCAAAGTCATCCCGTCATTTCCAGGAGCTACAAAGACATTTTCAACGTCTTTTGATTCAAGCAACTTCTTAGCAATCGCATGTTCACGACCACCCGAACCGACAACTAACAGCTTCATCTCTCAACCTCTTTTGCGAATTATTTACCAATATTATACCATAAACGTTCGTTTTAATCTTGTTTCACTTAGCATTTTAAGCCAAAAAAGGAAAGAAACTGTTTTCTTCCCTTTCGTTTTTTAATGTCTAAAATGCCTCACGCCTGTGAAGACCATGGTCAAGCCATATTTATCCGCAGCTTCGATGGATTCTTGGTCACGTACTGATCCACCCGGCTGGATGATGGCCTTAATTCCTGCCTTGGCGATTTCTTCCACGTTATCCGCAAATGGGAAGAAGGCATCTGAAGCAAGAACAGCACCGTTAAGACAATCTTTAGCTTGGTCAATAGCGATGCGGACTGAAGCCACACGATTGGTTTGACCTGGCCCAACACCAAGTGTCATGTGGTCGTTGGTGATGATGATACCGTTCGATTTGACGTACTTGATAGCCTTCCAAGCGAACTCAAGGGCTGTCGCTTCTGTCTCGGTTGGCTGGCGTTTGGTCACCACTTGCCAGTCAGTCGGGCTTTCTTTGACCACGTCTTGGTTTTGCACAAGAAGTCCACCTACTACACCTGTGTACTCTGCTTCCACTTCACTGGCCTCTTGAGCGTCAAATGGCAAGGCAAGGATGCGCAAGTTTTTCTTTTTGTTTGTCAAAATAGCTAGCGCTTCATCCGTATAGCTTGGTGCGATGATGATTTCGAGGAAGACACCGTGCATTTTTTGAGCTGTCGCAGCATCCACCTCACGGTTAAGGACGACAATTCCACCAAAGATAGACACTGGGTCAGATTCATAAGCGTAGTCCCAAGCTGTTTCAATGTTGTCAGCCTGACCGATTCCACATGGGTTCATGTGTTTGAGAGCCACAACAGTTGGACGGTCTTTGAAATCACGGATGATACGGATAGCTGCATCCGCATCACGGATATTGTTAAAGGACAATTCTTTCCCGTTTAGCTGTTTAGCGGATGCAATGGAGTATTCCGTAGGAAGAGCTTTTTGGTAGAAGTCTGCATCTTGTTGAGGGTTTTCCCCGTAACGCATGGGTTGCTTGAGGTCATAGGTCAAAGTGAGTTTTTCAGGTTTGCTTTCACCCACTTGAGCAGTGAAATATGCCGCAATCAAAGCATCATAAGCTGCTGTGTGGCGGAAAACCTTAGCCGCCAAACGTTGACGAGTCTCATAAGTAGTTTCACCATTTGCTGCCAATTCATCAAGCACCACTGCATAGTCAGCAGGGTCTACTACAACCGTTACACTAGCGTGGTTTTTCGCTGCTGAACGAAGCATGGATGGCCCGCCAATATCGATATTCTCCACTGCATCTGCATACGTCACATCTGGTTTGAGAATCGTTTCCTTGAAAGGATAGAGGTTGACCACCACAAGGTCAATCAATTCGATATTATTGTCCTTGGCCGCTTGAAGGTGGCTATCAAGATCACGACGAGCCAAGAGCCCACCGTGGATATTTGGGTGAAGGGTCTTGACACGACCGTCCATCATTTCTGGGAAGCTCGTCACATCATCAATTGCAATGGTCTCCACCCCAGCATTATCAAGGGTAACCTTTGTCCCACCTGTCGAGATGATATCCCAACCAAGTTTTTTGAGTTCTTGGGCAAATTCAACAATGCCCGCTTTGTCTGAGACGCTGATTAAGGCGCGTTTAGTCATGTTATTTCCTTTCATTTACTTATCCAACAATTCTCTAATAACCTCTGGATACAACTTGTACTCAGTCTCATGAATACGAGCTTCAAAAGTTTCGATGGTATCATCAGCTAGCCGTGGCACACGGACTTGTTTGATGACCTTGCCTGTATCCACACCAGAGTCCACCCAGTGAATGGTCACGCCACTCTCAGTAACACCAGCATTCCAAGCATCCTCAATTCCATGAGCTCCTGGAAATTCTGGTAGGTAGGCTGGATGAATGTTAATGATCCGACCCTCGTAAGCAGCGAGCAAAGTTGGCCCAACGATTTTCATGTATCCTGCTAGGCAAACCAAGTCAATCTGGTGTTCTTCCAAGAGTTCGACAAGGGCTGCTTCGTAGTCCGCCTTGTTCTCAAACTCCTTGAGTTCAAAAGCATAGGACAGGACGCCGAGCTTGTCTGCACGTTCGAGCACATAGGCGTCACGATGGTCTGAAAAGACAAACTCCACCGGAAACTCTTCGGCAATCACCTGAAAATTTGAGCCGTTACCAGAGGCAAAAACCGCTATTTTTTTCATTTGATGATGACACTTTCGTTTTCTTTCTTGACGATGCGACCAATTTCATAGACTGGTTCATCCAGTAATTCCTTGACACGACCTACATTTTCAGGGCTAACTGCCAACATGAGTCCAACACCCATATTGAAGATTTCAAACATTTCTTCGTGTTTGATTTCACCGTATTTTTCAAGGGCTTTGAAAATCGGAAGCACTGGAACCTTGTCTTCTTCAATTTCCGCAGCTAGGTCAGCCGCAAACATACGAGGAACATTCTCGATAAAGCCCCCACCTGTGATGTGGGCAATACCGTTGACCAACTCTTCCTTGATGAGTGGCAAGACAGCCTTGACATAGATACGAGTTGGCTCAAGCAGAACTTCCTTGAGTTTCTTGCCTTCCAATTCTAGCAAGACTTCCTCACCTGTGTAGTCGGCAAAGACACGACGAACGAGTGAGTAACCATTTGAGTGAATCCCACTTGACGCAAGTCCGAGAAGAACATCGCCTTCAGACACCTTTGAGCCGTCTATGATTTGAGATTTTTCAGCCACACCGACTGCAAAACCAGCCAGATCGTAGTCATCTGCACCATACATACCAGGCATTTCAGCCGTTTCCCCACCTATGAGAGCAGCGCCTGCCTGCACACAACCTTCTGCCACACCAGCAACGACTTGTTCTAGTTTAGCTGGTTCATTCTTCCCTGTCGCGACGTAGTCAAGGAAGTAAAGAGGCTCCGCACCTGCAGCGATGATATCATTGACACACATAGCCACACAGTCCTGCCCGATGGTATCGTGCTTGTCGTACTTGATAGCCAGCATGAGCTTGGTTCCGACACCGTCAGTCCCTGAAATCAAGACGGGCTCTTTGACACCTGTTTTTGAGAGGTCAAACATGCCACCGAAACCACCTAGAGCTCCCATAACACCTGCACGCTCCGTACGAGCCACGTGCTTTTTGATCCGCTCAACAACTTCATAACCCGCTTCAACATCCACACCTGACTGCGCATAAGCATTTTTATTTGTCATCTTTGTCTCCTCTTCCTTTCCTTTAATGGAGAGTCTTTATCCATCTATTTGTAAAAACTGGTCTTTTCATCCAAACTTCTACGATAGTCTTCTTCGTAGTCGTAGAGAGGTGTTGGGTAGGCCCCGTCAAAGTAAGCGACACAGAGACCACCGTTTGGCGCATCTGTTTCGATGCCGATAGAATCAATCAAGCCATCAATAGAAAGATAGGTCAGACTATCCGCACCAATGATTTGGCGAGTTTCTTCGACCGTATGATTGGCCGCAATCAGCTCCTGACGCGTCTGGATATCAATCCCGTAAAAACATGGATAAGCTAGCGCTGGACTGCCAATAGCAACATGAACCTCAGACGCACCCGCTTCTTTCAAAAGCTGAACAATACGGCGAGAGGTCGTCCCACGAACAATGGAATCATCCACCATCACCACACGTTTGCCTTTGACAACACCCGAAACGGCAGACAGTTTCATCCGTACCCCTTGCTCCCGCAATTCTTGAGTCGGTTGGATAAAGGTACGTTGCGTGTATTGGTTCTTGATGAGACCCATTTCATTTGGCAGACCTGATTCTTCTGCAAATCCCATAGCTGCGCTAAGTGAGGAATTGGGCACACCGACCACAATATCTGCCTCATGCTTAAATTCACGCGCTAATTGAGCCCCCATACGTTTGCGAGCTGTATGGACATTAACACCATGGATATTAGAGTCAGGACGGGCAAAGTAGATATACTCCATAGAGCAGATCGCCAACTGGGTATCATTCGTATAGCTATCATACTGAATCCCATTGTCATCCACGATTACAATCTCTCCTGGTTTCACATCACGAATCCACTCGGCACCAATGACTTCAAAAGCACAGGTTTCTGACGAAACCACCACCGCTCCGTTGGCCATTTTCCCAATAGAAAGTGGACGGAAGCCATTAGGATCAAGAGCCGCAATCAACTTGTCCTCAAACAGCAGGATATAAGCAAAGCCACCTTTTACAAGGCTGAGCGCCTCTTTGATTTTGCCCATCAAGTTCGGATTGTGACTCCGACGAATGAGGTGTGCCAAAATTTCCGAGTCCGAAGTTGAACTGAAAATTGCTCCTCTTTGTTCCAATTCTTTCTTGAGCGATTCAGCATTGGTCAGGTTTCCGTTGTGAGCAAGTCCAAACTGCATATCATGAAAGCGAAAGAGGAAGGGCTGGATGTTGTCAACAGAAGCTTCGCCAGCAGTCGCATAACGCACATGCCCAATCGCGCTCGTTCCAGTTAGTTTATCCAAATTAGCAGGATTTCTGAACACTTCTGATAAAAGCCCCATATCACGATGACGCTTCAATTGCCCCTGATCATTGGAGAGGATTCCTGCCCCCTCCTGACCACGGTGCTGAAGACTATGGAGCCCAAAATAGGTCAATTTAGCAGCATCTGGATGCCCCCAGATACCGAAAACACCACATTCTTCATTAAGAGATTTTACTTCGTATGTCATTTTTTATACCTAATTTTTATTTGTGTAGCACCAAGAGCTAAATCTACATGACTTTTACATTACTGATACTATCTATTAGAAAATCTGTAAGTCTTATTTTCCAGTAAAGTATTTAACCGCCGACGCAAACAGGTGCTGGTCTTTATTTCCTGGGATGTTTTGGAAAATACCGTCTTCATAACGTTCTGAGTGTCCCATTTTACCGATGATTTGACCATTCTTGCTAGTAATTCCTTCGATGGCATTTACCGAACCATTTGGATTGTACTTAGAGTCCATGCTTGGTTTACCCTCGAAGTCAACATATTGGCTAAAGATTTGACCATTGTCACGAAGCTCTGCGAATTCCTCAGCTGTCACGACAAACTTCCCTTCACCGTGCGATACTGGGATGGCATGGATATCGCCCACTTGTACTCCAGCCAACCATGGTGAGTTGGTATTGGCAATTCGCGTTTCCACCATCTTAGCTACGTGCTGGTTGGCATCATTGTAGAAAAGGGTTGGACTAGTACTGCTGGCATCCTCAAAGTTACCATATGGAAGAAGACCTGATTTGACCAAGGCCTGGAATCCATTACAGATACCGATAATCAAGCCACCACGAGCGATAAAGCTATCAATGGCTGAACGTACTTTTTCATTAAGAAGGATATTGACAATAAACTTAGCTGAACCATCCGGCTCATCCGCAGCTGAGAAACCACCTGCAAAGAAGAGAATGTTTGCCTTGCCGATATTGTCAACCATGGTTTCAACTGACTTGACAATTGCTTCTTCATTCAAGGTCACGAATGGCACCAAGTTAACCTCTGCACCTTCTTTTTCAAATGCCTTGGCTGAATCATATTCCGAGTTGGTTCCTGGGAAGACTGGGATGTAAACCACTGGTTTTTCAATAGTTTCCTTGTCTTTGATGACTGCGCCAGAAGCGACAGCTGGCACTTCTGCCAGTTCTTTAGCTTGGGCAAATTCAGTTGGGTAAACTTCTTCCAATTTTCCTTGAAAGGCACTGTCAAGTTTCTGTCCATCTAGCTTCACACCGTTGACAAGGAGTGTAAAGTTGGCACTTGTTTGTCCAATCTTCTCCACTCCAATGATTTCTTCAGCCGAAGTGAAGATAAATCCGCCTAGCTGAGCTGTCAAAGCCGTTTCAAGTTCAGGCAAGGTTACCTCTGCACCGATATGATTCCCAAAAGTAGCAAGAGCCAAGCTTTCAAGGACACCACCATATTTAACAGCTGATGCAGATGTTACTTTGTGTTCAGCTTGGATGGCTTCAAATTGAGCAAAGTTAGACTTAATCAAGTCAAAATCAATCTCTGCAGCAAGAGCTTGACCTAGGATGTAGTATATGTTTTCACCAGCAGTCTTGAACTCAGGAGAGAGGACCTTACGGCTATCTGCCGTCGTCACCCCAAAGGCAACCAAGGTTGGTGGTACGGTTAATTCTTCAAAAGTACCAGACATAGAGTCTTTACCACCGATAGATGGCAAACCAAGTTGGATTTGTGCTTCGATAGAACCTAGAAGAGCTGCTACTGGCTGACCAAAACGCTCAGCTTGTTTGTCCATCCGCTCAAAATACTCTTGATAAGAGAAGCGGGCCTTAGACCAGTTGGCACCAGCAGCCACCAAACGAGCGGTTGCTTCGATAACTGCATAAGCAGCGCCATGGTATGGAGACCATTCTGCCACATATGGATTGAATCCTTGGGCCATGACAGACGCAGTGTGAGTCACACCGTGCTGAACTGGTAATTTCTGAACAGACGCCTCAGTTGGTGTGAGTTGGTAGCGACCACCAAGTGGGTGATTGACAGTTGAACGACCGACCGAACAGTCAAAGATGGTTTGCAATCCTTTTTGACTCGCATGGTTGAGATCAGACAGAACCGCAAGGGTATCAGCTTCAAGTGTGTCAGCGCTTGTTGTGCGTTCTTCTGGAAGTTTGACATCCTTGTCCACAACCTTGGCATCGACAACGACACGCACACCATTGGTATCAAGGAAACGCCGTTCCAAGTCGACAATCGTTTCGCCATTCCAGTGCATGACAAGATTTGGTTTTTCAGTTACTGTTGCCACCACAACAGCGTCAATATTTTCTTTATTACATTCTGCAACGAAGGCATCTACATCCTCAGGACGAACCACAACTGCCATCCGTTCTTGAGATTCAGAAATAGCAATTTCGGTACCGTTCAATCCTTGGTATTTAAGAGGCACTTTGTTGAGGTCGATTTCCAGACCGTCTGCCAATTCACCGATAGCTACACAGACACCACCTGCTCCAAAGTCGTTGGATTTCTTGATGAGACGAGTGACATCGCCATTACGGAAAAGGCGCTGAATCTTGCGTTCTTCGATGGCATTCCCCTTTTGAACCTCAGCTCCAGCAGTCTCCACAGACTCAACTGTTTGAACCTTAGAAGAACCCGTCGCACCACCGACTCCATCACGGCCAGTCTTACCACCGAGCAGGATAATGACATCTCCCGCTTCCGGTTTTTCACGAACCACATTTTCCTTTGGAGCTGCACCAACAACGGCACCCAACTCCATGCGTTTAGCTACAAAGCCTGGGTGGAAGTACTCACGAACATAGGTCGTTGCAAGACCAATCTGGTTACCATACGAAGAATAACCATGAGCCGCTGTTTTAGAGATGACTTGTTGTGGCAATTTCCCAGCACGCGTTTCTGAAATCGGAGCTGTAATATCACCGGCACCTGAGATACGCATAGCTTGGTAAACGTAAGAGCGCCCTGACAACGGGTCACGAATAGCTCCACCGATACAAGTAGCCGCTCCACCAAATGGCTCAATCTCCGTTGGGTGGTTGTGGGTTTCGTTTTTGAACATAAGGAGCCAAGGTTCCTTGACACCATCAACGTCCACTTCGATTTCAACCGAGCAGGCATTGATTTCGTCAGACACTTCCATGTCGTCCAAACGCCCATTAGCACGCTCATAACGACCGAAAATAGTCGCCATATCCATCAAGGTTTGTGGCTTTTCAGACCGACCTAATTCCTCGCGCATAGCGATATATTTGTCATAGGTTGCCTGTAATTGTTTTTGGAACTTAGAAGCTGAGAAATCAATCTGTTTCAACTCAGTCTCAAAAGTCGTGTGACGGCAGTGGTCAGACCAGTAAGTGTCCAAGACCTTGAGCTCTGTTTCCGTCGGCACACGCCCGATTGACTTGAAGTAGTCTTGGATAAAGAGCAAATCATCCACTTCCATGGCCATCCCTTGCTCGGCCTTGTAGCGAGCAAAGTCTTCTGCCGTATAACTTTCAAAGAAAGTCAATTTAGGAATGGTCTTGTCCGACTCTGAAAATTCCTGCTTGGCAATCCCTGTCGTGATGTCCTTGAAACGAGAATCAACTGGGTTGAGCAAGTAGTTCTTGACCGCTTCCAACTCAGTCGCATCAATATCTTTATTAACCAAGTAAAGCTGGGCTGTATTGACTGTCACATCACTCGAACTTCCCAGCAAAAGCAAGGCTTCCTGTGAAGAAGCTGCACGCTGGTCAAACTGTCCTGGCAGACTTTCAATGGCAAAGAAAGCATAGTTGGCAAGATCCGCTTGCACGGCCGCTTCGTCCAAGACATGATCCGTCACCTGCTCAGAGAAGATGTGTTTTTCCGCAGGTGCAAACAAGTCCTCTGCCAAATCAAAGACATCATAAACCTGCACAATGCGAATACTTTTCAAAGTTGAAAGTCCCAAGTTGTGCTGGAGCTCCCTTACCAAACTCTCTGATTTAACCTGAAAATCAGCCTTTTTCTCAACAAAAATACGTTTATCCATCAATTCTTATTCCTTTATTTCAGCTCTTGTAATGTTCTCAAACGAACTCATGGTTGTTATTTCAACTCCTGCAATTTCTCCCAGACAACTTCGTAAACATCTGTCAGTTCTCCCAAACCACGACGGAAAACATCCTTGTCCATGTGGTTGCCATCCGCATCCCACAAACGGCAGTTATCTGGTGAAAACTCGTCTGCCAAGATAATCTTGCCATCCTTGTCAAAACCGAATTCTAGCTTAAAGTCAATCAATTTAAGACCAATCTCAGCAAACCAAGCCTTCAAAAGTTCATTGATACGACGGGTTTCTTCCTTCAAGTAAGCAATCTGCTGGTCATCCGCAATTTTAAGGAATTTCACATGCTCGTCATTGATAAAGGGATCATCCAAATCATCATTTTTATAGTAAAATTCGACAATTGGAGTCTCAAATGCAATACCTTCTTCTACGCCAAAACGTTTTGAAAAGGAACCAGCCGTGTAGTTGCGGAGCACAACTTCCAAAGGAATAATCTCAACCTTTTTATTGAGCTGTTCCGTGTCTGAAAGTTTCTCCACAAAGTGAGTCGCTACACCAGCCACATTCAATTTCTCAAAAATAAAAGATGAAATCTGATTATTCAAGACTCCCTTGCCCGCAATCTGCTCCTTCTTGACACCGTTGAAGGCAGTTGCCTGGTCCTTGTAAGTTGAAATAATGAGATTTTCATCCTCAGTTGTATAGATATCCTTGGCTTTTCCCGAATAGATCAGTTGTTTTGACATTTTAAAGTTCGCCTTTCGTTTTACTTGAGCACATTCTACCACAAAAACATGAAAAATTCAAGGTTTTTACGAATAAATAACATTTTCCTATTTTAAGCATAAAGAAAAACTGCAAGATGAACTCTTCTTACAGTTTTAAAATCATTTATCCTCTGAAAAACACGAATATTACCCTTTATTCAAAAATTGATCCCAAAAATAACGGAGATAGCTTTTCTTTCCCGTAATCATCTGCAGGCGGCCTTCTAAACCATAGCGAAGTTTTTCAGCCTGCTCAGAAGTCAGATGGGTCTCCGCCTCAATTTTAAAGAAATTTCCTTGTTCAGTTTTTGTAGCTGTCGCATCAATACTTGTAATCGTAGAATCCAGGAAAATTTGATTCTTCGCATCATTAGTCGTAGTATAACGGACAGAATCCCCAATCTTGACTCTAGCAACATCTTTTGAACTGAGATAGGCTGTGAGTTTAGTTTTCCCTTCTTTTTCCAAGGATGGGTAGAGTTGGGCTAGCAAGGTTCCTTCTGCGACCATCGTAGATTCACTAGTCTCAGGATTGAGGTGAAGCACCCCATCCTCACTTGCTGTAATCTTCCCTTTATCTAGGAGACCTCCCTGTACCTTCTTACCCGATTCCGCCTCCAAAATTTTCTGATCTAGAAGAGTTAATTCCTGGCCAACTTTGACTAAGTGCTGAGACTTGAGCGATTCCAGCTGACTATCCAGTCCCGTTGCGTGGGCCTGTTGAGCTCCAGAACCCGCATACTGTACACGATACGTAGCTAGACTAGACTCTAGCTGGGCAATTTGAGCATCCACTTGCGCAATAACTTGCGATTTAGCTTGCGGATTTTCTTCACCTTGGTTTTTATAGGTCTGGTAAAAAGAGTAGGCTGGATTCTGACTATCCAGTTGATCTCCCTTTTCAATCGCTGACTTGGCTGTTTTGTAGTCTCGTATTTTTTCCTCTGTTTGGCTGATAAGATTGCCAATCTCGGCCTGGCTCTGACTTGCTGCCGCATTCTGCGAGGAGATGTTAGCATTTTGCTGAGAAACATTACTTCTTAGACCATGCGCTTGGCTGAGATAATCTCGAAACATCTCCTGGTAACCAAACTTATCCGCCTCTGGAAATTGATCACTCCCCTCTTTCAAACTGGATTGCAAATACCCCAACTGCTTTTTTTGATCCTTTAGCATCTCCAATTGACTGGCATATGCCTCAACCTGGACAGCCTCCGCCCCTTGCTGGTACTGAACGAGCAGATCTCCTTTCTTAACCAGCTTATTTTCTTCCAAATGATTGACAAGAATGCGATTGTTGCTAGTTGACTGGATATTGGCAAGGATACGACTAGGCTCGACAGTAGCTCTAGTAGACAAACTCATCTCCTTCTCTGCAAAAACTGCAAATCCCAGTAAAAACACGAACAGAAGTGACATAGGTAAAATCACCCGACTGGAAAAATTATGATAACGACGATTATAAAACTCCGCACTTTCTAAAAATTCTGGTTTCATCTTCTCCTCTTTCTAGCTATTGACCAAATGGGCATAAAAGCCATCCTGTGCAAGCAAGTCTGCAGGGGTGCCTTCTTCGACAATCTTGCCCTGATCCAAGACAACAACCTTCTCTGTCCGCTCAGCGATGGTCAAGCGGTGGGCGATGAAAATAAGGGTCTTGTCTAGTGTCATGAGATTATCCACGATCCGCTTCTCTGTCAAGATATCCAGACTGCTGGTCGCCTCGTCCAATATCAGAACAGGCGCATCCGTTAAAAGAGCACGCGCCAAAGCGATTCTCTGCCGTTGCCCACCAGAAATTCCAGCCCCATCCGAAGTTAATTCTGTCTGGTAATTCAGTGGCATGCGCTCGATATCCTCCCGAATCTCTGCCAACTCGACTGCTCGTAAGATATCTTCCTGAGTCGTCCCCTCCTTAGCTCCAAGGAGAAGATTCTCCAAAATCGTTCCGTTAAAGACATAGGGCTGTTGAGGCAGGTAGTTGATATACTGACGCAAGGCCTTTTTGTCAATCTGATTGAGATTGACACCACCCAGACTAATCTCTCCCTGACTAGGATCGTAGAAATTAACCATCATCTTGGCTAAGGTGGTCTTTCCTGACCCCGAAATCCCCACAAAAGCCATCTTAGACCCTTGTGGAATGGTCAAATTGATATCCGACAAGACATCACGACCATAGCCATACTTATAGTGAACTTGCTTGAAGGTCATTTCTCCCTTCATCATGCTCAAATCTTCTACCGTTTTCTTCTCCTCAAACTCCGAAGCTACTAGATAAACCTCATTTAAGCGATTATTGGCAACCTGCGCTGTCTGAAGTTTGGTTTGTAGGTTAATGATATTTTCCAAAGGATTGGTAAAGTAAACAAGCAGGGTGTTATAAGTAATCAGCTGACCCAAACTCATTTTCCCATCCATGACAAGAATAGCTCCCAGCCAGAGAACGGCGACATTGAGCAGGAGCTGGGCAACTTTTTTCAGAGCCTTTTGCTGGCTTTCTGCCCGACTATAGGTAAAAGATTTTTTCAGATAAGCCACAAATTCCTTATCAATCTTTTGATAGCGCGAACTCTCACTGGTCAACGACTTAATGGTCTCAATGCCGTTGATATCCTCGATGATAGAAGAAGACAGAACCGCATTAGCTTCCATGGTATCCCGATTCATCTTTTCAAAAGGCTTCATAAAGGCAAAGATAATCACTGTATAGATAGGAAGCGCAAGTAGACTAATGAAAAAGAGCGTCATATTTTGTGAAAACAAAACCAGCGAGATAATCAAAATCGTCGACACATCTAGGAAAATCGACAGAATGGTCGACGCCAGCGCATCGATGATACTGTTGGCATCTGTAAAACGAGACACGATTTCTCCTGTCCTGCGTGTCGCGAAAAAGGACATCGGCAGATGAAAAACATGCTTGATGTAGGACAAAATCACATCGATGGACAACCGTTGACCCAGAACAAGTAAGAGATATTCCTGCGCGTAGGACAAAATCTGCTGGAGAATATAGACAATAACTAGTCCTATTGAGATAATGCCCAAGGTCGAACGCATCTGGTCTGGTACGTAACTGTCAATGATAGACTGCAGATAATAAGAACCTACAATGTTAATCAAGGTCACCAAGAGTGTCGCTAGGACGATATTGGTAATCAAGCCACGCTGTTTGAATAAAATCGGCAAGAAGGATAGGAGCCCCTGTTTTTTCTCCTTATGAGGTTTATAGCCTGGAGATGGCGCCATAAAAATACTAATCCCTGTCCACTCTTGAGCAAATCGCTCACGGGAAATCTTGGTTAGCTTGACACCAGGATCTGGATCAGCGATATGAATGTGCTTTTTATCCTGACCTGTCACCACATAGTAGTGGAGTAACTTCCCTTCCTTGAGCACATGAGCCACAAAAGGAAAGGTCAAATCTGGCAGATCAAAGAGCGTCATATCCGCCTTGATAGCCCGCGTCTCAAACCCAATCTCCTCTGCCACCTTTACAAGTCCCAAAGCAGTCGTCCCATCCATAGTCGTCTTGGCCAACTCTCGTAGATGAGCCAAGGAGTAATAACTACCGTAGTAACCAAAGACCATAGCCAAGGAAGCCACGCCACAATCCATCTGATCCACTTGGGGACGATAGTGCCTTTTCCTAAATTTCATATCCTTCTCCTTTTTCTAACAATCTCTTTAAAAATTTGTAAGATTATTTTAACCAAATAAGGATAAAAACAGGAGAATATTCCCAAATAAACTATTTTTACGCCTAAAACGCACTTTCAAAAGCATAAACTATCATTTAAATGTAAAAAGCAGAACAAAAGTTCTGCCTGTTTAAAGTAACCGTTAAAAAATGAAGGCCCAGAAATAAACTATTCTGAAATGATATTCTCTTCACTTCTATAAAGTAAGATAAAGGTCATCAAAAATAATGAAATCGTAGGTAGATCAAAATATTCAAACCATGTAGGTAGATGTATCTTGTTTATATCGGCCACGATTCTAATAATTAGATAAGCTATCGAGCTAAATAATACAGTGGTCTCTAGCCAAGCTTTTCCTAGTAATTGAACAACTTTCATCTCAAACTCCGATCTGATGGTTCATCAATTTCCAATCGTACTTTCTTTTGTTTTGTACTTGTATCCTACATAAAACAGGCCAAGCAGAATTGGATAGGTTTCTGGATAAAACAGAGTATTGATCGGATTTTTCATAATCAAATACGTTGCGATATAAAGAATAATCGATACGACAAAATACCCCTCAGCAAATCCTAATAAGATTTTTTTCATAGCAGACTCCTATTTACCTGAAAAGAGTGCTCGAGTTGTTAAAATAGCTCCACCTGTATATACAAAACCTTTTACGAAACCAACTGCCACAGGGATAAGAAGGGGAAAGGCTCCCCCTTGAATTTCCTGCAAGTCCGTATCAGTCATTGTTTCAAATTTTAAAATAGATTTTTCCATATCATCTCCTCCTTCTATTACCATCTACCCGTCACATAATTATAACCTGCAATTCCTGCTGCAGTAATTCCACCAGCAATTTTAGCTGCTGTCACAGGATTAGCAATCACCCAAGCTACAATCGGCCATGCTCCCCCATTCACATCCGTCAACTCTTCTTCTGTAAGAGCTACAAAGTTCTGTTCCATGTTGTCAAAATTTGTCATTTGTTTTCTCCTTATTTTTTCTATATATTTAATCTTTAACCTCTAAGCCACTTAAATAGCCAGATTGGGTAAATTACTGAAATCATTTTCTTCTCTCCTTCCTTTTCTTCTCACTTATCTATTCGAGAAGTAATTTAAAATGAACAGGTAAATTTCATTTATTTTAAATACCATTTGATCAACCATGGCAATAAGATTGGTAAATACATCGCGTAATCTCCTTCCCTTTTCCTTACCTATCTATTCGAAAAACAATTCGAAAATGAACAATTCATTCATTTTTATTTTAAAAACCACTTAATAAACCACGGATAAAAACCGGTCACATACATAAACGTTCCTCCTTTTTCTTTCTCATCTCTTTATTCGCAATTTCTACTAAAAGTTTCTCTTTTTTCCGCAAATAAAAAAACAACATGACTTGCATGTTGCTTTTGGCTATTTTTTATCTTTAATAATTGCTACTACATCCGCTACACTTTGAAGTTGATCGATTTCCTCATCAGTGATTTCGATACCAAATTCATCTTCTAGTGTCAAGACAAACTCCATCAAATCCACTGAGTCCGCATCTAGATCGTCTTTCAAACTTAAGGCCTCTGTTACGGCAAAGTCTTCTCCCTGTCGCTCTTGGATAATGGTTACAATACGGTCAAAAATTTCTTTTTCTGTCATCTTTTTTATTCTCCTGAAAATTCACGCGCAGTCTGAGCAACTACGTCTGTTTCTAGCATGGTACGAATCTGACGAATCGTACTGTACACAGCATTGGCATCACTTGAGCCATGAGTTTTTACAACTGGCGCCTTGACGCCAAACAAGACTGCTCCTCCAACATCTGAATAGTTGAGCTGTGTCTTCAACCCCTTAAGACTATCCTTGAGAAGTAGAGCACCAAGTTTTGCTCGAAGCCCACCACCTGTAATAGCTGTCTTGAGCAAGCCCATGATCCCCATGGCTGTACCTTCAATAGACTTGAGCACTGCGTTTCCCGTGAAACCATCTGTTACTACTACATCAGCCACTCCATCCATCAGGTCACGCGCTTCTACGTTTCCGATAAAGTTCAAACTTTCATCAGCTACTAGCAAGTCATATGTTTCCTTACGAAGCGGATCTCCCTTGCTGCTTTCTGTTCCATTGTTTAGCAAACCAACACGTGGTTTCGAAACCCCACGAACATTTTTCGCATAGAAGGAGCCTAGAACAGCGTATTGGTGGAGGTGCTGGGCTGTGTTTTCTGCATTGGCACCGAGATCGAGCATGTCAAACCCTTTGCCATCGATAGTCGGCAAGGTAGACATGAGCCCTGGACGATCGATATTCTTGATACGACCCACAATGAAGAAGCCTGCAGCCAACAAGGCACCTGTGTTCCCAGCTGAGAGGACAGCGTCTGCTTCTCCCTCCTTGACTGCCTTGGCTGCTAATACCATGCTGGCATTTTTCTTCTTACGGATAGCTTTTGTCGGCTCATCGTCTGAGTTAATTTTCTCATCCGTATGGATAATGCTGACACGCTCTGTCGCTGTTAGATATTGCTTAATCTTACTTTCATCTCCGTAGAGCTGAATCTCAATATCTGAAAAGTCAGCAAGGGCTTGGTTGACACCCTCAACGATGGCCTGAGGTGCGTAATCGCCCCCCATGGCATCTACTGCGATTTTTTTCATTTGTCTTCCTCTTTTAGTAATTGTCCCCAGTCGGCTAGGGAATCAATAAATTTCTTTGATTTCAGGTGAATCCCGACGTACTCTTCGTAGAGTTGATCCATAAATTGGCGTAGCTCTTGCTTGATTTCGGCCTTAAGCGAAATGGTCTCCAAAGTCTCAAAATCAATGGCTTGAAATTGATTGAGCAGATAAGGGATATTGGGATTTAGATGACAACGTTTCTCGTCCTCATGGTAATGGTCTGGACAGAGGCAGGCTACATATTTGAAAGAAAAGTCAAAGGCCTGACCTACCCGATGGCAAAAGACACACTCATTAAAATTGAGGCTGATTCCAAATCGAGTCAAGATTTGAATTTCAAAAATATTGGTTAAAACCTGATAATCTATGCCTGCTTCCATCAACTCCAGAGTTTTCCTCAAGAAAGCAAACAAGGGAGCATCCTGCTGATTATCCTGCAAACTAGCATCTGCAAGGGCAGCCACATAGGTTGCATAGGCCATGACAAAGAGATCACTATTAATCTTGGGAAAGGTCATCACCTCATGGTAGTCCTCGATGTAGCTAAGCCCATCATCATTGATGCGCAAGAGAAATCGTGCCAACACCAAGGGCTGAATAACCGGAGCTAGTTTGGACTGGCCAGCGTGTTTAACGAAGAACATGCGCTTGCCCGCCTGCTCGGTAAAAATTTTGACTAGCTTGTCATCCTCACGAAAGTTTCGATTGTAGAGCACCAAGCCTTGACTCGTGATAGACTGAATCATGCTTCTCTCATGTACTCCTCAAGTCGTTTCATGGCCTCTCTGATCGTTTCCATGCTGGCTGCATAAGACAGACGCACATAGCCTTCTCCGTAACGTCCAAAGGCTGCACCAGGGATAAAGGCAACGGCCTTCTTCTGAGCAAAATCCTTCAGAAAAGCAAAGGAGTCTTGATTGTAACCTGTTGGAATCTTAGCAAAGATATAGAAGGCACCGTCCGGTTTGATAATATCAAAACCAAGAGCAGTCATCTTTTCGATGATATAATCTCGACGCTGGATGTATTCCTTTTTCATAGGCTCTGCGTCGTTTTTACCAGCGGTCAAAGCCTCCACCGCAGCATGCTGAGCCATCGTATTTGCAGCAGTAACCAAATATTGGTGACTCTTGATCAACTGAGCTGTGAAAGCCGCAGGAGCAAAGATAAAGCCTAAACGCCAACCAGTCATAGCATGCGATTTAGACAAGCCATTAATAATAATAGCCTGGTCTCTCAGCATAGTTCCCAATGATACATGATTTGCCCCTGTATAGGTCAATTCTGAGTAAACCTCATCACAGACAACAAAAATCTCATACTTGCGTAAAACGTCTGCCAAGGCTTCCAACTGCTCCCGACTATAGGTAATTCCTGTCGGATTGGCTGGATAGTTGAGAATAACTGCTTTGAGCTTGTCCCCTTGCTCCAAAATGGCCTTTTCCAACATCTCAGGAGTCAAGACAAAACCATTTTCAGTTGTATCAATCTCGACAATCTCTGCCCCAACTAGATTGACAATCGGCTCATATCCTGGATAGGCAGGAGCTGGCAAGAGCACCTTGTCCCCCTCTTCCAAAATAGCCGTCAAAGTAGCAGATAAAGCCTCTGTCGCCCCAATTGTAACTAAAATTTCATTTTCAGGATTATAATCTAGCTGGTACTTTTCTTTTACAAAGTCGCTAGCAGCCTGACGCAAGGTCAGTAAACCGCTCATCCCTGTATAGTAGGATTGGTTCTGATCAATGGCTCGCTTAGCTGCTTCCTTGACATGATCTGGCGTTGTAAAATCAGGTTCCCCCAAGGTCAAACGCAAGACCCCAGGAATCTCTGAAATTGCCTGGTCAAACTGGCGAATCAAGGAAACTTGAATCTTGTCTAACTGTTTATTAAAGCTCTTGGTTAAGTCCATAGATATCCCCCTTGCTTACAGAACATAGTACTATTATACTACAAAAGCTCCCTGACCGCAAAATCCATCTGAAACCTGCATTTTTCACTTTCTGTTTTACTTTTCTTCTCGACAGGAGTATAATAATAAATGCTTATTTTCGGAGGTTTATATGTCATTTTTATCAAAAAATGGAGCAGGCATCTTTGCCTGCCTTCTCATTTCTATCGTATCTTGGTACTTAGGAGGATTCTTTCCTGTCATTGGCGCACCCGTTTTTGCCATTTTCATAGGAATGCTCCTAAATCCCTTTCTCTCATCCTATAAACAACTGGATGCTGGATTGACCTTTAGTTCTAAAAAATTACTCCAATATGCCGTTGTCTTGCTTGGTTTTGGTCTCAATATCTCGCAAGTCTTCGCAGTTGGGCAATCTTCACTCCCTGTTATCCTCTCCACCATTTCAATAGCCCTGATTATTGCCTACCTCTTCCAGCGCTTCTTTGCACTGGATACAAAACTGGCTATCTTGGTTGGAGTGGGATCTTCTATCTGTGGTGGCTCTGCCATTGCTGCGACAGCACCCGTTATCCATGCCAAGGAAAAAGAAGTTGCCCAAGCCATTTCCGTTATCTTTTTCTTCAATGTCTTGGCTGCGCTCATCTTTCCAACCCTAGGAACCTGGCTTCACCTATCCAATGATGGCTTCGCCCTCTTTGCAGGAACTGCGGTCAATGACACTTCCTCTGTAACGGCTACCGCCAGCTCCTGGGACAGTCTTTACCAGACCAATACCCTTGAGTCTGCAACCATTGTGAAACTCACGCGCACCCTAGCTATCATTCCCATTACGCTCTTTCTCTCCTACTGGCAAAGTCGCCAGCAAGAAAATAAACAAGGCGTACAGCTGAAAAAAGTCTTCCCACTTTTTATCCTTTACTTTATCCTGGCTTCTCTATTAACGACTCTTCTCACCTCTCTCGGTGTGTCTAGTAGCTTCTTTACCCCTCTTAAACAACTCTCCAAATTTCTCATTATCATGGCTATGAGTGCCATCGGTCTCAAAACCAATCTGATTGCCATGGTCAAATCCAGTGGGAAATCCATTCTTCTTGGAGGCCTTTGCTGGATTGCTATCATCCTTACCAGCCTAGGCATGCAGGCATTGATTGGTATTTTCTAACACAAAAGGTAGCCTACTGGCTACCTTTTTATTGTTCAAGAATTAAGCGTGTGTGTTCTCTCTTGATACAGCGATTCATCACGATGTCATCGCATCCTCCAGCACGCAAGATTTCTTCCGCTTCTAGGCTTTCAAGTCCCAGTTGTGCCCAAAAAATCTTAGCATCAGCCTTGAGAAAATCACGCGCCACATCTGGTAAAAACTCGCTACGTCGGTATACATTGACGATGTCTACAGGGAAAGGGATTTCAGCTAGACTTGCATAGGCCTTTTCTCCCAAGATTTCCCCACCTGCAGCCTTGGGATTAACTGGAATGACTTTATAGCCCCGAGCCTGCATTTCCTTAGTCACTCGATTGCTAGTTGTTTCTTCACGATCGGACAAGCCTACTACCGCTAACGTTTTACTGGTTGCAAGATACTGACGTACCACACCATCACTTGGATTGATAAATTCTTGACTCATAGAAATCCTCCTTTTCCATCAGTATAGCATATTTTGAAAAGGCTTGCAGATTTTGACTACAAAAAATCTCCTAGCAAGAAAAGAAACCTGCTAGGAGAACGATCTATTTCAAGTGAAAGTTTAGATTTTTTTCTCGATACTAAATAATGGAGAAAGAGGACGTTTTTCGTGGATACGAATAATAGCATCTCCCAGAAGATGAGCAATCGAAATTTGTTCAATCTTATCAATCAAACGCTCTTCTGGTAGGTAGATAGTATCCAAAACAACCAATTTCTTAATAGCTGATTTTTGGATATTGTCCATAGCTGGCCCCGAAAGAACTGGGTGCGTACAGCTTGCATAAACTTCAACAGCACCTGCTTCAGCAAGAGCGTCTGCCGCATGACAAATAGTTCCAGCTGTATCGATCATATCGTCAATCAAGATACAAGTCTTACCTTCTACCTTACCAATGATGTTCATCACTTCACTGGTATTCATCTTATCTACACTACGGCGTTTGTCAATAATCGCAATCGGAGTTTTCAAAAACTCTGCCAATTTACGAGCACGAGTCACCCCACCATGGTCTGGGCTGACAACCACGTAGTCAGAGCCAACCATGCCACGACGTTCAAAATAGTCCGCAATCAATGGAGCACCCATCAAGTGATCTACGGGAATATCAAAGAATCCCTGAATCTGTGCAGCGTGCAAATCAATCGTCAACAAACGATCTACCCCAGCAACTTCTAGCATGTTTGCAACGAGTTTTGCAGTGATTGGCTCACGCGCGCGCGCTTTTCTATCCTGACGTGCATAGCCATAGTAAGGCATAACAACATTGACAGATTCTGCACTAGCACGCTTCAATGCGTCCACCATAATCAAAATTTCAAGTAAATTATCATTTACAGGTGAACTAGTTGATTGTAGGATAAAGACGTGTTTTCCACGGATAGACTCTTCGATGTTGACCTGAATCTCCCCATCTGAAAATTGGCGAACAGTCGATTTCCCCAACTCTATCCCAATCTCTTGCGCCACACGCTCTGCCAATTCTCTATTTGAAGAAAGGGCAAACAGCTTTAAATCAGAAAAAGACATGATTTCCTCCGGTATTTATGTATCACTTTTTTTTACACAACATTTTCCATCTACCATTGTAGCGCTTTTTCCTTTATTTTTCAATCAAAAATAAAACAAGAGTAAACATTTATACCCTTGTTTTATGCCATTTTATATTAGCTATATTAAAACTAAAAATCCTACATTTTAACAATCAATTTTATGCTAGGATGAAATTTTTTCGAGACAAAGTTAGTATACTTCTCTCATACTTCCTGTATCCACATCATAGACAGCACCTGAAATAACCACATCATCAGGAATCAGTGGAGATTCTCGAAGCAATTGCATATCCTCTCTCACACTCTCTTCAACATCCTGGAATGGTAAAAAATCTTGATCAGACACATCAACCCCGAGCTCGTTTTTCAAATGTTCATGAAAACTTTCATTTTGAAAGGTTTGAGCTCCACAGTCTGTATGGTGAAGCACCACGATTTCTCTTGTCCCCATTTGTTGCTGGGAAATCACCAGTGAACGAATCATGTCCTCAGTTACTCGACCACCTGCATTCCGCAAGATATGGGCATCCCCAAGGGCCAAACCTAGAGCTTGCGCAACGTGTAGACGTGAGTCCATACAGGTCACGATAGCTACTCTGGTTTTGGGTTTAAGTGGCAGATTTAACTGCCCATGTAGGGCAACATAAGCCTGATTGGCTTGCATAAACTGTTCAAAATACGACACGATTCCCTCCTCAAAAATTTGATAATCAAATATTTCTCCTATCTTATCATTTTTAAGAGGATTTGTCACGGATTATGCAAAGACCTTTTTCAAAACTTCCTGAATCGTTGTCACACCAATGACTTCAATTTCCTTGGGTGGAGTGATTCCTGTCAAGGAATTCTTGGGTACATAAATCTTGGTAAAGCCCAGTTTTGCCGCTTCATTGATACGTTGTTCGATACGATTCACGCGCCGAATTTCTCCGGTCAAGCCCAGTTCACCCACAAAACATTCCTGAGGATTGGTAGGCTTGTCCTTGTAACTAGAGGCAATAGCCACTGCAACGGCTAAGTCAATGGCAGGCTCATCCAATTTCACGCCACCAGCAGATTTGAGATAGGCATCCTGATTTTGCAAGAGAAGCCCTGCTCGTTTTTCCAAAACAGCCATAATCAGACTCGCACGATTGAAATCAAGACCTGTCGTCGTGCGTTTAGCATTTCCAAACATGGTTGGTGTTACCAAAGCCTGAACCTCCGCCAAAATCGGACGGGTCCCTTCCATGGTCACAACGATTGACGAGCCAGTAGCCCCATCCAAACGCTCCTCTAGGAAAACTTGACTCGGATTGAGTACCTCAACCAATCCACCCGACTGCATCTCAAAAATCCCAATCTCATTAGTGGAACCAAAACGGTTTTTGACTGCCCTCAAAATACGGAAGGTATGGTGGCGCTCCCCTTCAAAGTAAAGCACCGTATCCACCATATGCTCCAACATACGCGGACCAGCCAAGGTCCCTTCCTTGGTCACATGCCCTACGATAAAGATGGCAATGTTATTGGTCTTAGCCAGCTGCATAAGCTCAGCGGTCACCTCACGCACCTGAGAAACAGACCCCTGCACCCCTGAAATCTCAGGAGACATAATCGTCTGGATGGAGTCGATGATGAGAAAGTCTGGTTGGATGCGCTCTATCTCAGCTCGAACACTCTGCATATTGGTCTCTGCATAGAGATAAAACTCGCTATCAATATCCCCCAAGCGCTCTGCTCGTAACTTGATTTGCTGGGCAGACTCCTCCCCACTGACGTAGAAAACCGTACCCACTTGGGACAACTGGGTTGAGACTTGTAGGAGAAGGGTTGATTTCCCGATTCCTGGATCCCCACCGATAAGGACGAGACTTCCTGGTACCACTCCGCCTCCAAGTACACGATTAAATTCCTCCATCTCCGTCTTGGTTCGATTGACATTGATTGAAGTCACCTCAGCCAGTTTCATAGGCTTGGTTTTTTCACCTGTCAAGGACACACGCGCATTCTTGACCTCGGCAACCTCAACCTCTTCTACAAAAGAAGACCAAGACCCACAGTTGGGACAACGTCCTAGATATTTAGGGGAATTATACCCACAATTTTGACACACAAATGTCGCTTTTTTCTTTGCGATGATAAACCTCTTTCTATATCTCTAACTCACACTCAATCACTTGACAAAAATCAATCTTCTCATTTGGCACAAACTGGCGCATGATCATTCGATGAGCAACAACTACCACAGTCTGATGTTCTCGATACTTAGACATACATTCTAGAAAACGAGACTTCATCTCTTCAGCTGTCTCATATTGAATAGGACTATTAGGAAGTAACTCCCCCTTATTTTCTAGAAACATAGTACGAGCTTTTTCAAAATTATCTGTGCCACTTTCATAGATCTTCCATTCATGTAATAAAGGCTCTACTCTTAAAGGAAGACCCGTAGCACAAACCACATAAAAAGCCGTTTCTAAAGCTCTTGTGACTGCAGAAGATATGATTATTTCTGCTGAAGGGAGTAAAGGATTGGTGCTCAATTCCTGGGCTTGCTGTCGTCCCTTCTCAGACAAGGGGGCCAAATCTATCCCAAATCCCATATAAGAACGCTCCTCTAACTCACGATAATCTGGCTCCCCATGGCGTACAAAGATAATCTTCATTCTAGTGCCCTGTTGATCCAAATCCACCAGTTCGCACACCATCAGCCGCATCTCCATCTGCGATTAAGAAAGGCGCAAAGACAGCCTGAACCACTCGTTCCCCAACTTCAAGAACAACCTCTTGATCTGTAATATTCTTCATCTGAGCAAAAATATGCCCTTCATTCCCAGGATTTCCATAATAATCCCCATCAATGACCCCAACTGAATTAATTAAAACCAAGCCCTTCTTACGAGGATTTGAAGAGCGATCATAGAGGTAGAGAACCTCAGTCGGCTGCATATAAGCCTTAACCCCTGTCGGAACCAAGACAATCTCTCCTGGAGCAATAACCGTACGCACAGCAACCTTTAAGTCGTAACCAGCCGCATGCGCTGTCTCACGCTTGGGTAATAAATTTTCATCTGTAAAACTCGAAACCAATTCAAAACCACGAATTTTCATATCTTTCTCTTTTCTATTCTATAATCATTTATTCTAGGCTATTTTATCTTATTTATTCGAAAAAAGCACGAAAAAAGAGCACACAATTCACACTCGCTTAGGGCTGCTGGATTCCTCCCCTGACCCGCTTCACGCAGAACTGTTGCTCCACTATTTATTATACCACATTCCCCTCGGTTTTTAAAGAGAAATTATTTTTTCCGTCGATTTCGGAAAAAATCCTGCATAATCGCTGCACACTCACTCTCCAAAACTCCCGTTTCAACCTCTACACGATGATTGAGACGCTCATCTGTCAAAATATCGTACAAACTTCCAGCTGCACCAAATTTCTGGTTTTTAGCCCCGTAGACTACCTTTGGAATACGGGCAAGCCCGATTGCCCCACTACACATCACACACGGCTCTATGGTCACAAAAAGGGTACAATCCAGCAGGCGCCAACTCTCTTCACTCACATTCGCATTCTCTATAGCCATGATTTCTGCATGCATGACCGCCCGTTGCAACTCCTCGCGCGCATTATGCCCCCTACCAATGATTTCTCCATCCTTGACAATCACACAACCAATTGGAATTTCATCGTGTTCTAAGGCAATCTCAGCCTCTCTCAAAGCCTCTCTCATAAAGGCTTCTTTTTCTTCAACTGTATAATTCATCGTTCTTCTCTTTTCCTACTTGTCGATTTTATTATTATATCATGATTCTCAACACAAAAAAAGCCACCGAATGCGGTGACTTAATAGGGAGATTATTATGAAAAAGAAAAGTTTAGGATATTTGTTACAACAAGTTAGGAGGTCTTCTTGTAACTGTCTATAGTATACCCAACCTGTCTTAAACTAATCTTAAAAATCTCCTATGACCAAACACTTTCTAAAATATTAGTTTGTTCACGACCAGGTCCTACTGAGAAAGTTGAGATACGAACACCAACCAACTCACTTACACGACGAACATAGTTACGTGCATTCTCAGGAAGGTCTTCCAAATTACGGACTCCAGTGATGTCTTCTGACCAACCTGGCAATTCCTCGTAGATTGGCTTACAACGTTTCAACTGCTCAAGACTAGCAGGATAGTAATCAATACGTTGACCATCAAGATCATAGGCCACACAGATTTTCACAGTATCCAAACCACTCAAAACATCTATAGAGTTCAATGAAAGATTGGTAATCCCAGATACACGGCGGCTGTGACGCATCACAACTGAGTCAAACCAACCCACACGACGTGGACGACCAGTTGTTGTACCGTATTCATGACCTACTTCACGGATGCGATCTCCCACTTCATCAAATAATTCAGTTGGGAAAGGTCCGTCTCCTACACGACTTGTGTAGGCTTTACATACACCTACAACCTTGTCAATCTTACTTGGGCCAACACCAGACCCAATCGTCACACCACCAGCGACAGGGTTTGACGAAGTAACAAATGGATAAGTCCCTTGGTCAATGTCCAACATGACACCTTGAGCACCTTCAAACAGCACACGTTTGCCATTATCAAGTGCGTTGTTCAAGATAACGGATGTATCTGTCACATATTGCTTGATTTGTTGACCATATTCATAATACTCTTCAAAAATATCATCAACTGAAATAGGGGTGCTATCATATAATTTTTCAAACAGACGATTCTTCTCCGCAAGATTGCGTTCCAAACGTTCACGGAAAATATCCTTATCCAAAAGATCCGCAATACGAATTCCAACACGAGCAGCCTTGTCCATATATGCTGGACCGATTCCTTTTATTGTAGTACCAATCTTATTGTCACCCTTAGCCTCTTCTTGCAAGCGATCCAACTCAATATGGTAAGGCAAAATAACATGCGCACGATCAGAGATACGTAGATTATCTGTTGTAACACCTTCTTCATGCAGATAAGACAATTCTTTCACAAGTGATTTAGGGTTTACAACCATCCCATTCCCAATAACAGAGATTTTTTCAGGAAAGAAAATTCCAGATGGAATCAAGTGCAACTTAAATTTCTTACCACCAATCACAATCGTGTGACCAGCATTATCACCACCTTGATAACGAGCAATTACCTCTGCATTAGCTGAAAGAAAATCAGTAATTTTCCCTTTACCTTCATCACCCCACTGGGTACCTACAACAACAACTGAAGTCATAATAAAATTCGTCTGAGCTACTAGGAGCTCGTCCTTTCTCACATACATGGCAGGAATTTCACCCACAATTATATCTTACAATTTATTATAAGAAAAAAACACTATTTTATCAAGAAGAAACAGTAGAAAAGATTTGGAAATTCTTTCATTTCTAAATATAAAAACCTTTGATTATAAGCTAATTCTATATTTTTTAAAAACTAGCTACAACTATCGTTCGTAATTATGATATAGATAGTCTCTATTGCATGAGAGTTGTACCACCTTGCAGTAATTTATCTAGATATAGACGATAAGCTGTTCTAAAGTGATATAGAGAAAAGTCCCTATCACTTTTAATTTTAAATCGGATTAAGTAATATAGTAAAAAACGTAGATGAAGTGATTCCCACTCTGAACAACTCTGGCCTAAAGAGGCATATTCTTGTTCAACTAGTTTCAAAAAGACAAATGCTCGATCATAAAATTTCTGAAGCATATAAAAACTCCCTTTCTTATTAGTAACACTAGTCTAACAAAAAAAGGAACTAAAAAAGCTTCAAATTCTATAAAAGAAGAATTTAAAGCTAAACGAACTAAAAATAAAATAAAGAGGTAATTATAGATTTAAAAACTAAAATTTGAAATTTCAACAGTCCACTATATTTATAAATAAAAAAAACGCTCAATTGAACGTTTCGATTTATACTCCGCCAGTAGGACTCGAACCTACGACATCATGATTAACAGTCATGCGCTACTACCAACTGAGCTATGGCGGATAAAAGCTAAGCGACTTCCATATCTCACAGGGGGCAACCCCCAACTACTTCCGGCGTTCTAGGGCTTAACTGCTGTGTTCGGCATGGGTACAGGTGTATC